>CAJBMR010000406.1 GCA_903954205.1 uncultured bacterium
CCGTCCTCGCGCAGGATCACCGTGATGTGGCTGGCGTAGCCCGCCATTGCCTCATCGACGGAGTTGTCGACAACCTCGTAAACCAGGTGGTGCAGTCCCCTCTCGCCGGTAGAGCCGATGTACATACCGGGGCGCTTGCGGACGGCGTCGAGCCCCTCGAGGACGGTGATCGCGCTGGCGTCGTAGGACACGGGCGGAGGGCCTCCTTCAAGGGCACGGGCCAGCGGGAGCCAGCCCGCATGCGGGGGAAACGACTAGTTGCTCATCCTAACGCTCCGGGCGACATGAACATGCCCGAGAGGGGGCCTGTGGACGACGTGGCGCGATTCACAGGGGGGGTCACGATGCCGATGGTGGACCTGGGGCATTTGCGGCTCTCAGGGCCGCCTGTCGCCCGGCGGCGAGGGTTCGGGCTAGCCTCGCCCCGTGCGGATTGCTACCTGGAACGTGAACTCGGTGAAGTCCCGCCTGGATCGCCTCGTGGATTGGCTCGAAACGGCCCAGCCGGACGTGCTGGCCCTCCAGGAGCTCAAGTGCGCGACGGGGGACTTCCCGGAGATGCCGATCCAGGCACTCGGCTACGACGTCGCCGCTCACGGGGATGGTCGCTGGAACGGCGTCGCGCTTCTCTCACGGGTCGGGCTGGAGGATGTCGTGCGCGACCTGCCGGGGCAGCCGGCATACGACGGATCGGTTGAGCCGCGCGCCATCGGTGCCACCTGCGGCGGCGTACGCGTCTGGAGTGTCTATGTGCCCAATGGGCGCGAGCCGGATCATCCGCACTACGGCTACAAACTCGACTGGCTCGGCGTGCTCCGCGACACCGTCGTCGACGAGTTGGCGAGCGCACCCGAGCGGCCCTACGCCGTCATCGGCGACTACAACGTCGCCCCCGAGGACTCAGACGTGTGGGACATCTCGCTC
Source organism: uncultured bacterium (assembly GCA_903954205.1). Taxonomy (GTDB): domain Bacteria; phylum Actinomycetota; class Actinomycetes; order S36-B12; family S36-B12; genus Mxb001. Next base: position 925 of record CAJBMR010000406.1, read on the forward strand.
TTCTCGCATTCCACGCATGTGACGCCCGCGGAGCGTGCCGCCCTCGCCGACCTGCGCGCGACGGGCCTGGGTGAGGTGATGCCGCGGGCGCTCAAGGGCGAGCCCTACACCTTCTGGGACTACCGCGACGGCGCGTTCCACAAGGGGATGGGCATGCGCATCGACCTGGTCTACGCCAATGCCGCCTTCGCTGACCGAGTGCGGGATGCCTACGTCGATCGGGATGCACGCAAGGGCAAGGGCCCGAGCGATCACGCACCCGTCGTCGTCGACCTCGACATCTAGACCCGTTTTCGCCAGTTATCGTGACTTCCTTACACGCCGAAGTCGCGTTAACTGGCAAAAAGTCACGAGGGGGCAGATCCCTTCGCTTCGAGCGACGCCGGCTCTGAAGCCGACTGGTCCTTCAGCCACGGCAGGACATCGGGGGCCCCATCCAGACTGCCCCCACCCGGATCGTCTTCATCAGCGGGTACGCCGTCCTGCCGCACGATGTCGCTCTGCGGATGCAGCGCATCGCGCACGATGAGGCCGGCGTACCAGAGGGTGGCCACGACATGGACGAAGGTGAAGAAGGCATACCACTGCGGGGTCATGCCCTTGGCGTCCTCAATGCCGTAGCCCGCGAGGTACCACCAGATCGCAATGAAGTAGGTGATCTCGGCAGCCTGCCAAATGAGGAAGTCGCGCCACTTCGGCCGGGCCAGTGCAGCCAGGGGCACGAGCCAGATGACGAACTGCGGTGAGTAGACCTTGTTGGTCACGGCGAAGGCAGCCACGACAAGGAAGAGCATCGGGATCAGGCGCGGCCGCTTCGGCGCGAAGAGGATGAGCGCCGCGATTCCGAGACAGAGCACCAGGAAACTGCCCATCGCGACGGCATTGAGCATGTCGGCCGGCACGCCGGGAACGCCCCACAGCGTGATGGCGTACCAGATCGATCCCCAGTCCATGCCGCGCGTGCTGCTGAAGTCGTAGAAGTGCCGCCAGCCCTCGAGGTTGCCCAGCATGAAGGGCAGGTTGACCACGAGCCACGCGGCGGCGGCGCCCAGGACGAGGCGAGCGAAGTCGCGCATCCGGCCCGCGCGCAGGCACAGCAGCAGCCACGGTCCCAGGAGGATGACGGGGAAGAATTTCGCCGCGATCGCCAGGCCGAGGACCACTCCAGCCCACGCGGGCATGCGGCGAGCCCACAGCAGGATCGCGCCCATGGTGAGCCCGACGGGGATGAGATCCCAGTTGATGAGGCCGGCCAGGATGATCGTCGGCGCGAGCGCGATCATCGCTGCGTCCCACGGTCGCGCGCGCACGATGCGGGCGCTCGCGACGATGGCGAGCAGGAAGAATGGGAAGAGCAGGATCGCGTTGACGACGAAGAACGTGAGTGCGGGTGCGATGCCGGGCACGACGCCGATGATGAGACCGGTGATCGACGCGGCGATTTGCATAAAGACGCCCGTGAGCACCGGGTACTCCAGGTAGCGACCGCCGGGTGCGAGCTCCAGATAGGGCAGGTAGCCGTCGGCGAACCCTCGCCCACCGTAGAGCGGCGGGATATCGGAATAGCACAGGTGCTCGTAGGTGTCAGTGCTCGCCCAGGAGTTGGCCATGCACGGGAGGTCGATGAGGCCGCCAAGGATCCAGGCGAAACTGCCGAGCAGGATGAGTACCCGCACGGGCGTCCACCACGTGGCCGCGCCGATCGCGGCGAAGCGACCCGCCGGTCCACCGATGAACGGCGTGCTTGCACGCACGACAGGGTCCTCGCGCGTAGGCAGCACGAAATCCGGATCGGACCCCTTGGGCATCGGCGTCTTACTTCTTGGTCGCACCAGCAGGCGAGACGCCGGCCGGCAGGTCGATGATGCGCGCGGGGATATCAGCATCATCAGCGGTGTAGTAGCTGGCGCACACGCGGTGATAGCCGTCGGCGATCGTCAAGGGGATCCCGCGCTCGATCCCGCCGCGGACCAGAAGCACGGGTGCGAGCTTGACACCCCGAATCATCTTGGCCAGATCCGCCGCGACGTGCACGTCACTGATCGGGAGAAGATCGAGTCGGGCGGCCCGCAGGAGGTCCTTGGCTTGATGCGTGGTGATGGGTGCCTTCTTGAGCCGGGCCACGATGTCTGCGACGACATCGGCATCAGCGATCAGGCTCAGGTAGCTAGCCGCCGCGGGGTAGTCACGCTTGTCGGGCTCCTTCTTCCACGCCGGGCTCAATGGGGCCTTGGCCATAGGACTCCTTCATCGTCGGAAGAGCCAGGGTACGTCGTTCGGCTACTGGGGGTCACCGGTGATCGTCGGCTCCGGCGTCGGCGAGACGGTCGGCTCCGGAGTCGGCGAGACGGTCGGCTCCGGCGTCGGCGTAGGCGACGGCGTGGGCTCGGGTGTCGGCGTCGGGGATGGCACCGGCGTGGGCGACTCGGTGGGGCTCTCCGTGGGCGACGGTGACTCACTCGAGGGGACGGGGCTCGGAGTCACGATCGGAGTTACGAAGTCGGCCACGGGCAACGCCGCGAGCGCCGCCTGCATGAAGGCGGTCCAGATCGCGACGGTGTAGCCCCCGCCGCCATAGGCCGGTGCGCCACCACCGATCCCATCAAGCGGGACGGGGATGCCCTGCGCGTCCTCCTTGGCCATGAGCACCGCGGCGGACAACTGAGGCGTGTAGCCGACAAACCACATCGACTTGTTTTCGTTGCTCGTGCCCGTCTTGCCTGCCGCGGGTCGCCCCAGTGCTTGAGCTCCCGTCGCAGTGCCACCCGCAATGACGGACTGAAGTGCGGACGTCACGGTGTCGGTCACCTCGCTTGCCACCACCTGCTCGCGAGTGGGATCCCAGGAATACTGCAGGCCGCCATTGGTGCCGAAGACCTCCTTGACGGTGGTGGTCGCCGCTCGCTGCCCGCGCGCGGCCAGTGTGGCGTAGGAGTTGGCCATCGCCAGGCCCGAGGGCGACGCGGTGCCGAGCACGAAGGTGAGGTCGAGGCTGTCCGGTGATTGGCCGGGAGTGTCTACGGGCAGGCCGAGGCGGTACGCCGCATCCGCGACGTTGTCGACACCGGCCTGATCCTCCACCGCGACGTACGCGGTGTTGATCGACGCGGCGGTCGCCGTGCGCAGATCGACTTCACCGAAGGATGCGTCGCCGTAGTTGCGGACGGTATAGCCCTGGATCTCTGCCGGGGAGTTGCCATCCCAGATCGAGTCCAGGCCGATGCCCTGCTCTACCGCCGCCGTGAGTGCGAAGGTCTTGAAGGTCGATCCGGCCTGCGCAAAGGCTCGCGTGGCGTTGTTGATCGGGTCGGTCACGTAGTCAGGCCCGCCATACATCGCGATCACTTCGCCCGTGCCGGGCCGCACGGCGACGAGGCCGATGCGCAGGCCCTCCGTGCCCTCGGTCGGGCCGACGGCTTCGACGGCCGCGACAGCCGCCGCCTGGGCAGCCGCGTCGAAGGTCGTGACGATGCGCAGGCCCCCCGCCTCGATCTCCTGGTCGGTGTAGCCAACAGTGCGCAGGTCGGCCTTGACGGCCTCCAATAGGTAGCCGACCTGCCCGCCGAGGCGATTGGATTTCACTGGCCTAATGATCTGCGGGAAGGTCGCCTTGGACTGCTGCTGCGGCGTGATCCAGCCCACCTCGGCCATCGAGTCGATGACATATCGCCAGCGGGCCTTGAGCTCCTTGCGATTGTCGGCGTAGAAGCTCGGTGCCTTGATGAGCGCGGCAAGCACCGCCCCTTGCTCGTAGTTGAGCTCCGACACGGGCACGCCGAAGTAGGCGAGCGATGCTGCCTCTACGCCGTAGGCGCCGCGACCGAAATAGATGGTGTTGAGGTAGTCCTCGAGGATCTCGTCTTTGCTCACGGTGGCCTCGAGTTTGACGCTGAGGATGAGCTCGCGCGCCTTGCGCGTGAAGGACCGCTCTGACGATAGGTAGGCGTTCTTGGCGTACTGCTGGGTGATGGTC
>CAJBMR010000407.1 GCA_903954205.1 uncultured bacterium
GAGGACGCCTCCGACGACGAGGATCCACGCCGTCGTGCGATCGAGGCGGCGGACCTTGTCCGCTCGCCACTCATTTAGGGGATCGGCGTCGGCTATCGGCTCTGAGATCGCGCTGCTCATGGACTAAAGGTACGACGAGCCGTGCGGCACGGCGCGCCAGCGCGTCACACCTGGGTCGGGATGATGTCGCCCGGGATGGCGTAGACCACGCTCGTGATCTTCTTCTTGCTCCCTGACTCCAGGGCGATGGCATTGCCCTTGCCGGCCTTGACCGTGACCGTGATGTCGACCGTGGTGCCGCAACCGGGGGCTTCCGAGAGGTCGAAGTCCGGGATGTAGACGCTCCTGACGGCATGGTGCTGCTGCCAGGTGATCTTTTGCGTCCCGGCTCCCTGGCCAGGGGACGCCGTGGCGGTGGCGCACTCAGCGCCGGGAGTGGTGGTCTCCTGCACCACGGTGAGCGTGATGGTCGCTGACGCCGAGCCTTGGATCTTCGGCTTGGTCGCCTTCGCACAGGCATCGGGATACGCCTTCTCGATGCAGTTGGTGATCGAGAAGACCCCGCCGATGCGCACCAGATCGGTCGCGCCGTTGAGATCGAGCGAGCCCTTCATAGTGAAGGACGCGCCGGACTTGACGAGTTGGTCGCCGCCCGTCGGCACGCGCAGGCTGCTCGCCCACGGCGGAAGCGCAGCACTGACGTAGAGGACCGAGTAGGACTTGGGGTCCATGGACCTCGTGACGATCCGCACCGTGCCCTTTCCCGTGGGTGAGGTGCAGTTCCCCGGGTCGCACATCATCACGGTTGCCTCGCAGGTATGCACGCCCGCCACGTCGGTGACGAAGGTGAAACCCACGGGGATCATGAACGACGAACCCGCGGGCCAGACATTGCGTCCGGCCTCCGCCGACGTCACCCGCCCCGAGGGGCTCGTGCAGGAGAGGGTGACTCCGAGGAAGAGTTCGTTGGGTGAGGTCCCCTTGGCGTCGAGCACGACCAGTTCCGTGCCGGCGAAGCGCTTCTCCCCCGCCTCGGCATTGAACGACGCGACGAAGAACTTGGTGTGCCGCTTCTTGGCGTTTAGCGTCGCCGTCGTCGGCGCGAGGTCGGTCACGGCACCGTCGGATACGGCTGGCGTCGCACCGGGTGCAGCGAGTGCGGGAGCGCCGGCGGGGAGCACTGCCGCGAGGAACACAGCGGGCATGAGGGCGTACGCGAGACGGGGGGCCATGAGGCAACGGTAGGCCTCCGGGCAGCCCGAGTCGCGGCGATACCCTGAGAAGGTGAGTCAGCCGGCCCCCGAGGAGCCCAATCCTGAGGTCGATGACCGTCATCCCCTGCGTGTCCTCCTCGGCGGCCCCTGGGGAGCGGTCGAGTCGATGGCGCCCACCGTCCTCTTCGTCTTGGCCTACTTCGCTTCGGGCAGCAGCCTGGCCGTCGCCGTCGGGGTCGCCCTGGCGGCCGCGATCGTGCTCGCGGGCATCAAGCTCGCCCGCCGCGAGAAGCCCGTCCGGGTGCTCTCCGGGTTGCTCGGGGTCGCCGTGGCGGCGCTCTTCGCGGCGTACCAGGACGACCCCCTCGGTTTCTTCGAGATTCGCGTCCTGGCCAACATCCTGAGCGCCCTGGCCTTCGCCGGGTCCATCCTGATCAAGCGCCCGCTCATGGGCGTCATCATCGGGCCGGTCATGGGCACCGGGATGCGCTGGCGCCAAGATCCCGATCTGCTCAAGGCCTACTCACGCGTGACGTGGCTCTGGGCGATTCTCAGCCTGGTGCGCGCGGCGATCCAGATCCCGCTCATCCAGGCCGGCCAGCTCGCCTGGCTCGGCGCGACGCCGTTCCTCTTCTACGGACTTGTCGCAATCACCATCGCCGCATCGTGGTGGATCATCAAGCGCACGCTGCCCGCCGATCACCCGGGTATTCGTCAGCCGCGCATCCCCGCCAGCACTTAGTGCGCCTGGCAGGTCGGGCACCAGTAGAGGTTGCGCCCCGCCATGTCGGCCCACACGACCTCGGTGCCGCACACCAGGCACTCCCTGCCCTCGCGGCGATAGACGTAGACCTCCCCACCGTGCCGGTCGCGACGCCGCGCCCGACCCATTGCCCGCGGTGAGTGCTCCTCGCGCACCGTGTCGATGCGCCCCTTGCGCACACCGTCATGCATGAGCTCGACCAGGTCGGCCCACATGACCATGAACTCCTCGCGGCTCACATCCCGCCCGGGGCGATAGGGGTCGATACCCGCCCGATAGAGCGCTTCGGCTCGGTAGATATTGCCCACACCGGCGAAGACCGACTGGTCCATGAGCAGGCCGCCGATAGGGGCTCGACTGCGATGCACGCGTTGCCATGCACGCTCGGGATCGGCGTCCTTGCGGATCGGGTCGGGGCCGATCCTCTCCGCAAGCGCCTCCACCTGGTCGGGTGTGAGCACTTCGCACGCGGTGGGCCCGCGCAGATCGGCGTAGGCCGTCTCGCCCACGAGCCGCAGCCGCACCTGGCCGACGGGCTCCAGCAGCGGTGCCTTGCGGAAGGTCCACTTGCCGTAGAGACCCAGGTGCACGTGCAGCGTCCGGTCGTCGTCGAAGTCGACGAGCAAGTGCTTGCCCAGGGCGTCGGCCCTAAGGATCGTGGACCCGTCCAGCAGAGCGGCCCCATCGGCGAAGCGTCCCTGCGGGCTGCTCACCTCGAGCGCCTGGCCCTTGAAGGCTCGGCTGATACGTCGGGCCTGGCGGTGGACGACGTGACCTTCGGGCATGGGCGTGGAGTCTGCCACCGGTCTGAGACGATCGCAGCGTGCGCGTCGCCGGGGTCGATGGTCGACGGGGCGGCTGGGTCGTGGCGATCGTGGAGCTCTCAGGGGATCCCCGACTGGAATCCCTGGAGTACGTAGCCCCGCTCGCGCCCACTCTCGTCGACGATCTGGCGGTCATCGCCATCGACATGCCCATCGGCCTCTCCGACACCGGGTCGCGCGAGTGCGATGTCGCCGCGCGCAAGCTCCTGCAGCCGCACGGCACCCGCGTCTTCCCCGCTCCCCCGCGCGTGGCGCTCGCGCATACCCGCGACTACGAGGCGGCGTGCAAGGCCGCGATTGCGGCCACGGGCAAGTCTCTGTCGAAGCAGACATGGAACCTGCTCCCCGCCATCGCCGAAGTCGATGCCCTCGCCGATGACAACCGGATCGTCGAGTGCCACCCCGAGCTCGCCTTCGCGCTCATGCAGGGCCATCCCGTCGACGAGCGCAAGAAGACTCCGGAGGGCCGTGCGCGCAGACTCGACCTGCTGCGCCGGTGGCTACCGGATCTCGGCGATCCGGCGTAC
>CAJBMR010000408.1 GCA_903954205.1 uncultured bacterium
ACCCCCCATGCCCTGCCGTGACGGAAAGCCACGGGCGCATGGTCGGCCTCGGCCAGCACCTCTGAGCCGGAGGGCACCGTAAATGCGTCGTTGTGGAGCAGGACCCAGGGGGCGTCAAGCTCCACGATGGCGGTCTCGGGAGTCTCCCAGGCGATGTGCGCCTTGTCCTGACGCGTCACCTCTCCTCCGAGCGCGTGCGAGAGTAGTTGCCCGCCGAAGCAGATACCAAGAAGCGGCTTACCCTGCTCGACGCGGCGGCGCACAAGGGCGACTTCTGCCGCGATCGCGGGTGCGGCCTGCGGTGGATCCTGTGGCGAGTCCATATCGCGCGCGAGAGTCCATTCCGAACCCAGCACGATGACGAGGTCGGCATCGTCGGCTGCGTCCGCGGCGAGGATGTCATCACGGAAGAGGCGGCGGACAGTGAAGCCGTTGCTCTCCAGCCACGGTCCGAGATGGCCGAGTTCGGCACCCACGGTGGGGTTGGAGATGACGACAGCGACGCGCTCAATCATGGTGTCGCCGACCCTACGATCTGCTCCCCAATCGAGGGCGAGTCGGGTCCTTCGAGGCCGAGGAGTACGTCGCGCACGCGCTGACGCTACCGCGGTCGCACCGCTCCTGTGACGAGCCAGGCGGATCCTCGCGCGCGCCAGACGAGCAGCAGCGCGCGCACCAGCAGGAACCATCCGAGTGCCCACCACAGGGCGTCGACGCTCCAGGAGTTGGCGAGCACAAGCCAGGCGGCGGGGAGAAAGGCGATGAGGACGACGATCTGGGCCCACGCGAGCCACCGGGTGTCCCCGGCACCAATGAGGACGCCGTCGAGTGCGAAGACGACACCGGAGAGTGGCTGCAGCAACGCGAGCACCAGCAGCGCGGAGGAGATGAGGGCGATGACCTCAGCGTCATCCCCGTACCAATTCGGAAGCCAAGGTCGCAGCGCCAACACGACGACGGCCAGGGCAACACCGAGCCATACCGACCACCACACGATGCGCCGCGTGATCGTGCGCGACGCGCTGACCTCCCCGGCACCCAGGGACTTGCCCAGGAGAGCCTGGCCAGCGATCGCGACCGCGTCGAGTGCCAGCGCCAGGGCGAAGAAGAGCGTCACGGTCACGTGATACGCCGCGAGTTGGGCGTCGCCGAGGCGCGCCGCTACGGCTGAGGCGATCACGAGGACTGCACGCAGGGCCAGCGCACGCACGAAGAGCGGAATCCCGTCGCGCGCGGATCTCACCACGCCGACACCACTCGGGATGATGGCCACCCCCTCGCGCCGGGCGACGCGCAGCAGGATCACGCCGTAGGCGAGTAGGCCTACGAGTTCGGCGAGGCCGGTCGCGGCGGCGCTGCCTCCGATACCCCAGCCCAGGCCGAGCACGAAGACCAGGCAGAGCACGAGGTTGACCACGACCATCGCGAGCGTGACGTAGAGGGTGGTGCGGGTGTCCTGGAGGCCGCGGAGCACACCGACTGCGGCGAGCACGCCCAGGACTGCGGGAAACGACATCGCAATGATGCGCAGGTAGGTGATGGCATACGACGTCACCTCGGGGGAGGTCCCCAGCAGTGTGATGAGTGGTTCGGCGAGCACGAATCCGACGACGGCCAGCACGACGCCGAGCCCGATGCCCAGCGCCATGCCGTCCACGCCCTGACGCAGCGCGCCAGCGCGATCGCCGGCACCGAGTAGGCGCGCGACGGCAGCCGTGGCGGCGTAAGACAGGAAGATGCACAGCCCGACGACGGCACCGAAGATCGTCGAGGCTGCGCCGAGTCCCGCTAGGGCTTCGGTGCCGAGTGTGCCGACGATCACCGCGTCGACGAGCAGGAAGAGGGGCTGGGCAAGCAGAGCACCGAAGGCGGGTAGGGCGAGGCGGGCGATACTGCGGTCGAGCTGCCGGCCTGCCACCGGCTGGACGCTATCCCCCGGCCCCGGGACATGGGGTAGGCGGTGGAAATCGAGACATCTCGGGTTCACCCGGGAGTGTCGCCATGTCCACCTGCAGTGACTTTTCGTGCACACCCCTGGGACGGTGTTTACCCACGTCAAAGGACTATTTTACTGGAAAATTGTCCGTGCATCCCCAAGTTATCCCCAGCCTGTGAACGGTCTTCCCGGCGAGTCTCCCCCAGTTATCCACAGCTTTGCCCACAGGGCTGCTGGACGGGGGAGCCGTGCGTGCCTAGGTTTCCCAGCCGGGGCTCCTCGCGGACCGAGGAAACGCCCGACGGTCAAGGATGCACGACTGTCGGACCCCTGTGGTGGAGTGGTGAGGCCGGGCGCTGCCGCCGGGATGATCGGGAGAGGAGTGCGCGTGAGCGTCGCCGAACTCCCGGTCCCCTATGACGATGGTGGCGGCCCGCCCGCGGACCGCACACCCCCGCAGGATGTTGCCGCTGAGCAGTCCGTGCTCGGCGCGATGATGCTGAGCAAGGACGCCATTGCTGACGTCGTAGAAGTGCTGCGCGAAGGAGACTTCTACCGCCCTGCGCACGCGACGATCTACGACGCGATCATCACCATCTACGGCAAGGGCGATCCCGCGGACGCCGTGACGGTCGCTGCTGAGCTCACCCGGGTCGGTGAGATCGGTCGCATCGGCGGTGCGTCGTACCTCCACACACTCGTGTCCCTCGTGCCCACGGCTGCCAATGCCGGCTACTACGCCGCCATCGTCAAGGAGCGCGCGATCCTGCGCCGCCTGGTCGAGGCAGGCACCCGCATCGTGCAGATGGGATACGCCGGCGAGGGCGATGTCGACGACGTCGTCGACCGCGCGCAGGCCGAGGTTTACGAGGTCACCGAGCGCCGCACCGCGGAGGACTACCTCCCGCTGCGTGACCTCATGGATGGCGCCCTCACCGAGATCGAGGCAATCGCCAACCGCGGCGGCCAGATGGTTGGTGTCCCGACCGGCTTCGCCGATCTCGACGCATTGACCAACGGCCTGCACCCCGGGCAGTTGGTGATCCTCGCGGCGAGACCCGCCCTGGGCAAGTCCACGGCCGCACTCGACATCGCGCGATCGGCCAGCATCAAGAACGGTCTGACAAGCGTGATCTTCTCCCTCGAGATGGGGCGCAACGAGATCCTCATGCGCCTGCTGTCCGCGGAGGCGCAGATCGCTCTGCATCACATGCGCAGCGGCAACATGAGCGACGCCGACTGGCAGAAGCTCGCCACCAAGATGGGCGTCGTCAGCGAGGCACCCCTCTTCATCGACGACTCGCCCAACCTCACGATGATGGAGATCCGCGCCAAGTGCCGGCGTCTCAAGCAGCGCCACGATCTGCGCCTTGTCGTCGTCGACTACATGCAGTTGATGACCAGCGGCAAGCGGGTCGAGAGCCGTCAGCAGGAGGTGAGCGAGTTCAGCCGGTCGCTCAAGCTGCTGGCCAAGGAGCTCGACGTCCCCGTCATCGCGGTCAGCCAGCTGAATCGCGGTCCTGAGCAACGCACCGACAAGCGCCCGATGCTGTCGGACCTACGCGAATCGGGCTGCCTCACGGCATCGACCCGCATCCTGCGCGCGGATATCGGCTCGGAGGTCACTATCGGCGAACTCATGGAGACCGGGGAGCGACTCATCCCCGTGTGGTCATTGGACGACTCCCTTCGATACGTCCCACGGGTCATGACCCATGTCTTCTCCACCGGGCGCAAGGAAGTCTTCACGCTCACCACCGCGAGCGGTCGCACCGTCGATCTCACCGCCAACCATCCTCTCCTGACTTACCA
>CAJBMR010000409.1 GCA_903954205.1 uncultured bacterium
ACGAGCCACACCTCATCGGCATCCCACACGGGCCCGATGGCCGTGAGCATTTGGCCTCGTTCGGCCTCGTCCGCTCCGAGGAAGCGCGAGAGCATGCCGACGCCGAAATCGAAGCCCTCGAGGAAGAAGAAGCCGGTCCACAGCACGGCGATGATGACGAACCACAGCTCGGGGAGCCCCATCACGCCACCTGAGCCGGTCGAGGCGGAGCCGGTTGACCGGCCATGGGCTCATCGTCGTTCGGAGGACCCTTGATGACATAGCGGCGCAGCAGCAGGAACTCCACGATCGCGAAGGCGCCGTACAGGAAGAAGAAGATCGGCAGGCTGATGAAGAGGAACGTCGGCGAGATCTGGGACACGGCGTCCTTCGTGAGCAGCATGTTGTAGACCACCCAGGGCTGGCGAGCGTTCTCCGTGAAGATCCAGCCGAACATGTTGCCCAGCCACGGCGTGAAGACGATCCAGATCGAGATCGCCCAGAAGACGCGCCCCTCCGGAAGGCGACCCTTGCGCGTGCGCCACCACGCCACGAGCATCCACGCGGCCCCGATGAGTCCGAAGCCCATCATGAGACGGAAGGCGTAGAAAGCGATCCACACATTGGGCGTGTAGTCGCCCGGACCGAACTGCTCCTCGTATTGCTCCTGCAACTCATTGGCTCCCACGACCACACCGTCGAGGGAATTGGTCGCCACGACGGAGAGCAGGCACGGGATCGAGAGTTCCCAGGTGTTCTCGCGGGCCTCCTGATCGATGATCGCCACGATCCCGAGCGAGGCGCAGGGACCCTCGGTCTCCCACAGCGCCTCGCCGGCCGCGATCTTCATGGGCTGGACGTCTGTGACGATCACCCCGAGGACGTCTCCCACGAGCACCTGTCCCGATGCCGCGATGAGCCCCATCGCGATGGCCGTGCGCCACGCCCAGCGCATCTCTGTCACATACTGGCGCCGCTTGAGGTGGTAGGCCGCAACCGCGAAGACAAAGACCGAGGCCGCCACCAGACCGCCGAGCACGGTGTGGACGTAGGCCCAGAGGGCAAAGGGCTGGAAGAGCACCGCGCCGATGTCATTGAGCACGGGATATCCCGTGAGCGGGTCCAACTCAAAGCCGACCGGATGCTGCATCCAGGAGTTGGCGACGATGATGAAGTACGCCGATGCCCACGTGCCGAAGGTGAAGATCCAAATACACGCGACGTGGACGCCGCGCGGCAGGCGGTCGCGCCCGAAGAGCCACAGCCCGAGGAAGGTCGACTCGAGGAAGAAGGCCAGGAGGCCCTCCATGGCCAGGGGGGCACCGAAGACATCCCCGACGAATCGACTGAAGACCGACCAGTTCATGCCGAACTGGAATTCCTGCACGATGCCCGTGACGATGCCCATGGCGAAGTTGATGATGAGCAGGGATCCGAAGAACCGGGCGAGCCTCCGGTAGGACTCCTTGCCCGTGCGCCAGTGCAGGGTCTCGAGGAGGGCGACATAGGGCGCCAGCCCGAGGGTGAGCGGCACGAAGAGGTAGTGATACAGCGTCGTTGTCGCGAACTGCAGCCTCGACAGATCGACCAGGAGGTCGTCACCCACGGGCACATCCCATCAGATCCCCGCGACGGAGGTGGCACGATGACCCGATGCGCCTCCTCCCCGGGCCCGCCGAGGGTGCCGTCGCCGTGACCGTCACGTCCTTGGAGATGACCTCGGCCGACGAGATCCTCCCCGTGGATGCCATCCCTGCCTCAGCCACCTGGCGCCGCATCGAGACGGACAAGGCCACACCCTCGCGCGACTTCTACCTGCGCGTGGGCGCACCGTGGCACTGGGTCGATCGCCAGGCATGGACAGCCGACCAATGGCAGGCCTGGGCTGATCGCCCCGAGCACCACCTCCTGGTCTGCACACAGGACGGTGTCGATGCCGGCTACGCCGAATTGGAGCAGCAGGCGGACGGCCTCGTCGAGATCGCATACTTCGGGCTGCTCCCCGAGGCGATCGGCCGCGGACTGGGGCGCTGGTGGCTTGCCGAGGTGCTCGCCGAGGCGTGGCGCCTGCCGGGCACACGCCGCGTGTGGGTGCACACCTGCACGCTCGACGGTCCCGCTGCGCTGAGCACCTATGAACGTCGTGGCCTGCGCCCCTTCGCGCGCGAGGTGGAGTGGCGCCTCCCCGATCCCGAGGCAGACGCGCCTAGGCTGACCCCGTGAGCGATACGGCAGCGACTCCACCCGAGAGCAGCGAGCCGCAGTCGGTGCCGCAACCAGCGTCCCCACCACCACCTCCGCCGGGACCTCCGCCGGGCGCCTATGCCTACCCGCCCGTCCCGGGATACCCACCGCCCGCGTATCCCGTCAAGCCGAAGGCCAATGGCTTCGCGCTCACGTCGATGATCCTTGGCATCCTCGGCCTGACCATCGGACTGTGTCTGCTCTTCTTCCCCGTGATGCCCATCCTCGCCGTGGTCTTCGGCTACGTCGGGCTCGGTCAGATGCGCAAGACGGGTGCACCCGGCCGCGGCTATGCCATCGCCGGGCTCGTCACCGGCTACATCGGCATCGCGCTGGCCCTGCTGTGGCTCATCGGCTCCATCATCGGCACGTTCACGTCACCGATGCCGACCTTCTGATCCGCGTCTGCCACTCGAGATCGCGCCATGTCACGCCGAGGCCTGTCCCTCTTCATCGCACTGTCGGTCATCTGGGGGACGCCGTACCTCTTCATCCGCATCGCCGTGGAGTACGTCGAGCCGTCGGTGATGGTGGCACTGCGCGTCGGGCTCGCCGCGCTGCTGCTGCTCCCCGTGGCGCTCATCCGTGGGCAATTCCGCGGCATCCGGCCCTACCTCCCCTGGATAGCGCTCTTCGGCCTCGTGGAGATCACCGGTCCCTTCCTCATGCTGGGTTACGCCGAGACCGCGCTGACGAGCTCGACCACGGCGCTGCTCATCGCTGCGGTGCCGATTGTCGCTGCGGTGCTGGCACGGAGTCTCGGGCTCGACGCCCGCCTCGGCGGGCTACGCCTGCTCGGCCTCGCCATCGGCATTAGCGGTGTTGCGGTCCTGGTCGGCCTCGACGTCCCCGGTGACCAGTGGTGGGCGGTCGGAGCCGCTGCCATCACGGTTGTCGGCTACGCGCTCGGGCCGATCATCATCTCGACCAAGCTCGCTGACGCTCCGCCACTCGCCGTCATCACCCTTGCACTGGCAGCTAACGCCATCATCTACGCGCCGCTCGCATGGGTGCAACGACCGACAACCCCGGTGCCCCCCGTCGCCTGGTGGTCGATCGTTGTCCTTGGCGTGCTCGCCACGGCGATCGCCTTTCTCATCTTCTTCGCGCTGGTCGCCGAGGTCGGACCCTCACGCATGACCGTGATCACCTTCCTCAATCCGGCCGTCGCCGTGATGCTCGGCGTCATCGTGCTCTCCGAACCGATCACGTGGGGGCTCGTGCTGGGCTTCCCGCTCGTGCTCCTCGGCTCGTTCCTCGCGACACGGCCTGACCGCAACCGTGCAGCCGACATCGAGGATGCCCCGCATGCGTGAGGCGGGGCCTCAGGC
>CAJBMR010000410.1 GCA_903954205.1 uncultured bacterium
AGAGGCCATCGGCCTGCAATTGGATCCTGACTCCCCGGCCCTGTGCACCGTCCCTGGGCTTCACCACATCGAGGTGCTAGACGACTCAGGGAAGATGGTGGGGGTGGGGCAGGAAGGTGAATTGGTGGTCACGCGATTGTTCGCCAATCAGGTGCCGGTCCTTCGCTACAAGGTGGGGGACCGAATCACGCGGCTGCCTGATCTCGACCTTGGTGGGCTCAAGGCCCATCAGTTCGCCTTCGTGGGTCGAAGCGGGGACTTCTTGCACATCGGTGACACTCAATATGCGGCCCGGACGGCGCTGGCCGCAATCCTTGGTGCGATCAAGGATTCCACGGGGGTAGATCTTGAGGAGACCGCACTCGAGGTCCAGTTCGTGAATCAGCGAAGTCACAAGGCTCTCGTCCTGATTGCCGCATGCGCCGAGGCCGAACGCGTTCGGAAGGAGATCGCCGCGAAACTAGGTCCCGATGGCGCCTCGCCTGTCGTCATGTCGGCAATGACCCAGGCCCTCTCGGTGTTCAATTCACTCGAGGCGAACGCTGCATCGCTGGAGGCAACCGGGTACTTCTTTGGGCTGTCGATTGTCTCCCCTGATTCGCCTGACTTGAATCGCACGGAGGTCGGTAAGGTCCCCTTGGTGGTGGACGTTCTATGACCTCGGGTACCGAGGGACCGAAGGCGTCCCGCAAGCTGACCTCGGCTTCCACGAGAGCAAGGAGTACACGATGTTCGTGATGCCGATGCCGGCGCTCGTCATCAATATCCAGGTTGACTCGCTGGCGCTGCTGTCGGGGCTGCCCCTGCACGAGTGCTTTTTTGTCGTGGACAACAGCGACTTCTCTCAGGGCAAGGGCCAAGCAGCACTTCGATCGGTTGCGCTGCAGGGCCAGCGAGTGCGATGGACACTCACGTCCATCGATCTGCAGGCGCCGGCCTGGTTGAAGAAAATTGAGTTCGTGGACAGTCACGTGACCGGCCTATCGCAACCTGTCTCCGACGGCCACCTCGAGAGAATCGAGGCCGACGACAGTCGCACTGCTCGCGCTGTCGTGTGGGAGGGGTTGATCCCACCCACAGCCATGATCGGGACGGCATATCCCTACCAAATTCACCTGAGCTTCGGGGACGATGTCGGCGCTCCCGTAGTCGTGCGCGGCTGCGAGATCGAGGTTCGGGGAGTGGATCCCTACGGCACCGGCGGACCGTCGGGAGCCGCTTGGGCCAGCAAGGCATTTTCCGCATCCGGGGGAGTCCTCTGATGCAAGACTCTGTCTTCCTCCTCATTTCCGTACTAGAGGCGCTGAAGCAGCGCGGCGTCGAAGGCAATGCCTATCAGTTGCTCGCGCGCCTCGATGAAGAGTCGGAGGTAGGAGGACCTGATCCAGCCACCCTGCGCGTTACCGCGACGGGCGTTCATCGACCCGATGGAAGCATCGCTGACGATGTGACCCTGAACTGGAACGTCGCGAGCCTGCAGGAGCACCCCTACGCACGCCCGAAGCCCATCATCCTGGATGCGCAGACGGAGGCCGCGGTCAAGGCGCTGGCCGAGATGGCGAGATCCCTGACGTCGATTGCCGAGATCAAGGCAGCGATCGATGCGTTTGAAGCAGAGCACGGGCTTGTCGGGGCCTCGTTGGCTGAACAGGGCTTTATGGGACTCGACGGTCAGCCGATGACGGTCGCGGAAGTCATGGCGGGTGGACACATCGCACCAGTCCTCGTCGACATCACGGGGCAAGCCGTGGACGACGAGGTCATCTTCCCTGCCCAGTACGGTTCGCCCGATTCTGATTCGGCTGGCTGGTACTGGAGTGCGACCGTGGACACCCACAAGGTCGGCCTTCATCGCTGCGACCTTCACATCATGTTCTACCGCCCACGGCTCGAGGAGCACATGATCCAGTGGGACCCGGAGATCTACACCGTGGGGATGGATCTCGTGGTCAACCAAATCGAGCAAACAAATGGCTTCACGGGTGCGG
>CAJBMR010000411.1 GCA_903954205.1 uncultured bacterium
CCCGTCGTCTTCGGGCTGCCCGGGGTGCACAACCTCGCGTTCTGGTCGAGCGACTCACCCGTGCGGGTTATCGGGGTGCGCCATGAGCAGGCCGCCGTCTACGCCGCCGACGGCTACGCGCGGGCGACCGGTCGTCTTGGTGTCGCCTTCTCCACGACCGGACCCGGTGCGGTCAACGGCATCGCCGCCTTCGGCGAGGCCTGCGTCAGCGGCTCCCCCGTGCTGCTGATCTCCAGCGACGTGTCCAGTGCGCTACGCCACCCGGACGGCCCGCGCGGGATCCTCCACGAGATGGCCGATCAGGCCGCACCTTTCGCGGCCTTCGGCGTGCGCGCCATCACCGCATCCACCGCCGAGGAAGCACTTGTTGAAGTTGCCGACGCGCTGTCCCGCGCGCAGGCCTCACCAGCGCAGCCGACGTATCTCGGCGTGCCGTCGGACATCCTCGGCTCTCCATGGACCGCGCCGCTGCCGGTGGTGCCTCCGCCTCCTGCCCGCACGGCACCAGCACCCGAGGGCGTGGAGGCTCTCGCCGACCTCATCCGCACCTGCTCACGCGTCATCGTGTGGGCTGGTGGCGGCGTCACACAAGCGGACACCGAGGGCGAGCAGGCGGTCGTCGCGCTGGCCGAGCGGCTCGGCGCGCCCGTGGTCACGACGTACGCCGGACGCGGGGTGATGGCAGGTCACCCGCTCGCTGTCGAAGCATCGGTGCATGAGCCGGAGGTCGGCTCACTCATCGGGAGTGCTGACCTCCTTCTGGTTGTCGGGTCCGGCTTCGACGCGATGAACACCAAGAACTGGAAGATGCCGATGCCTCAGCGTCGCGCGGCAATCGGCCTCGGCAGTGAGCTGCCACGCACTATTGCCTGGGACGTGCTCCTCCAGGCCGATCTCGTCGAAGCACTCGGCACGCTCGAGGCCTCCCTCGGCGATGTGCACCGCAATCCCTGGAACGACGTACCCCTCCGTGAGGTGATCCGCACCCGAGTCGCCGCTGACGAGCGCACGGCAGATGCAGTGGAGTTCGTCGAGGCTGTCGAACTCTGGCCCGCCGACGGCGTCATCGTCACTG
Organism: uncultured bacterium; assembly: GCA_903954205.1. Taxonomy (GTDB): domain Bacteria; phylum Actinomycetota; class Actinomycetes; order S36-B12; family S36-B12; genus Mxb001. The sequence goes on from CAJBMR010000411.1 coordinate 1,076, forward strand.
ACATGTGCATCCCGGGATACTGGACGAGCAGCCACGCAGTGCAGCCACGCTCGCGGCGGCTGATCAACCCCGTGGGTTGGGGCACGCTCGGCTTCGCGTTGCCCGCGGCGATGGGCCCGGCTTCCGCGGGGATGCGCACGCTCGCGGTGTGCGGTGATGGCGGCCCGATGTTTGCCCTGGGTGAGCTCGCAACCTACGTGCAGGAGCGCCTGCCCGTCACGCTCATCATCGTCGATGACGGCGGCTACGGAATGCTGCGCTTCGATCAAAAGGTCTTCGGCCACGAGCACCGCGGTGTCGACCTGGTGACTCCTGACTGGGCGCTGCTCGCGCAGTCGTTCGGGATCCCGTACACCGAGGTGACCGATGGCGCCACGCTGCGGGCCGCGCTGGCCGAGTCCGCCCGGCACGACGGCCCGTCGATGATCGTGCAGCGTGCCGAGTTCTTCCCGCCCGCCTCGACGAGCCCCCGGTGGTTCGAGTCAGTGCCTGGCAGCACCGAAACGGCGTAGGGCGGCCCCGACTACCGGTCCGAGCAGGCAATTGTGCGGCTCAGTATCGATGTGACTCGCTCGCAGCCGCACAATCCGCCGGCGGAGCGGGCCCTTGCCTGTGGATGATCGCAACGCCCGCTCCTCAACTTGGTCCATGCTCTCCAGGTGCCCGGCGACTCCGACTCATTGCGCGCCCTCGCGCGGCTGCGGCACGGAGTCGTGTCTCGGGACGAGGCAATCCAGGCGGGCTTTTCCCACTACGCCATTCGCCATCGCATCGAGAGCGGAATGTGGGCCCAGTGCGGTCGGGCGATCATCATCCGGGACCTTCATCGAGCCGGAGACGCCGCTACCGCGTGGATCATCCACCTGCACACGGGCCCGCGATCCCAGGTGAGCGGTCCTCTTGCGATGCGCCTCCAAGGCTGGGAAACACCTGGCTCAGACCACCTCGTCGTGAATCCCTCGGATTGCCGGTCGTCTATCAACCTCGAGCTGCGAGTGCTACGACGGACAGCGTCGCCATGTGTGCGCCTCTCCGGCCTACCTCCCCTTGTTCCCAAGCTGGACGCCCTTGCCGACACCCTCATCCGCCGGTCGGATCAGGGCGCTCGAGACCTGTTGGACAGGGCTCTCCAACGGCGATGGATCGAGACAGCGGACGTAGACCTCCTCATCGATGGGCGCTCCGGACCCGGTCGTCGTGGTCAACGGAGATTGCTGCGATTGCGCGAACGTGCGGCCAGTGGGTCGCGGTCAGAGGCAGAGCAGCGCATGGGAGCGCTGCTGAGACGCACTCGCGGGA
>CAJBMR010000412.1 GCA_903954205.1 uncultured bacterium
AGTTCAGACGTGTGCTCTTCGATCTAGGAACTTATAGGAGGCCACCTGCCCGATGACCGATAGCGAGATGAGCACGAAGAGCCCGCCGAGCAGGGCGAGGAGCAACTCGGTGCGGCTGGTGACCGCGAGTCCCGCGATGATGCCGCCGATCGCGAGCGAGCCGGTGTCGCCCATGAAGATGCGCGCGGGTGCGGCGTTGTACCAGAGGAAGGCGAAGCAGGCGCCCGCCGCGGCGGCCGCGACCACGGCGAGGTCGAGCGGACTGGCAGTCGGATAACAGGAGCCCCCGGGGGTGAAGAAGCAGGACTGGCCGTACTGCCACACCCCAATGAGCACGTAGGCGGCGAAGGTCATCGTGGCCGCGCCCGTGGCGAGACCGTCGAGACCGTCGGTGAGGTTGACGCCGTTGGTGGTCGCGGTCACAAGCAACCACACCCACAGGACATACAGCGCGGCAGGCAGCACGAGTGGGGTGTCGCGGATGAAGGAGATCGCGGTCGTTGCGGGCGTCTCCCCCACGGCGTTGGGGAACTGCAGGGCCATGATCGCGAAGGTGAGCGCGACGACGGCCTGCCCGATGAGCTTGGTCCGCGCGCGCAGGCCGGTGGCGCGGCGCCGGAAGATCTTGAGGTAGTCGTCGGCGACACCCACCGCACCGAGACCGAGACCGAGGTAGAGCACGAGCAGTGCCGAGGGCGAGGGCGGTGTCCACCAGATGAGGTGCGTGAGGCCGTAGCCGAGCACGATGCCGGCGAGGATCGCCGCCCCGCCCATCGAGGGAGTGCCGCGCTTGCCCTCATGCTCCGGATAGGGCTCGCCCTCGGTGGAGACACGGATCGCCTGGGAGTAGCCGTGCTTGAGCAGCAGCTTGATGAGCAGAGGCGTGCCGATGAAGACGGTGAGCACCGAGATGATGCCGGAGAGGACGACGAGCCTCACGACACGGACCCCGCGTCGGATGCCGGCTCCAGCAGCGCCTCGGCGACCTTCTCCAGACCGATGGAACGCGAGGCCTTGACCAGCACGATGTCACCGGGCTGCACCTGCTCGCGCAACAGTGCAATGGCGGCATCGACATCGGGAACCCACATCGACTCCTCGCCCCAGGAGCCCTCGTGCGCGGCACCCAGGTGCACCGGACGCGCCCCCTCACCGACGGCGACGAGCTTGGAGACGTCGAGGCGCACGGCGAGCCGGCCGATGGCGTCATGCTCCTCGATCGAGTGATCGCCGAGCTCACGCATCTCGCCGATCACGGCCCAGGTGCGCCGCTCCTGATTTCCCATGGCCACGAGTGCCTTCAGGGCAGCGCGCACCGACTCCGGGTTGGCGTTGTAGGCGTCGTTGATGACGGTGACGCCGTCGGGGCGCTCGGTGACCTCCATGCGCCACTTGCTCGGCGACTGATAGGTCTCCAGCACGGCGACGATGTCAGCCAGATCGATCCCTGCGGCGAGGGCGAAGGCCGTGGCGGCAAGCGCGTTTGCGACCTGGTGCTCCCCCGAGAGGGTGAGTTGCACGGGCACCGCGCTGCCCTGCCAGTGCAGGGTGAAGCGGGGCCGGGCGAGTGCGTCGAGGGTGACGTCGCTCGCGCGCACGACAGCATCGGCCGCCTCGCCGAAGGTCATGATCGGCGCTGAGGTGCGCCCGGCCTGGCCCATGACGAGCGGGTTGTCAGCGTGCATGATCGCCGTGCCATCGGCGGGCAGGTCGTCGATGATCTCCGCCTTGGCCTCG
>CAJBMR010000413.1 GCA_903954205.1 uncultured bacterium
CACTCGAGCAGTCAGAGTGACAGCACTAGGCCGGTGAGGCTCCGCCCGATGCGGGGTCGTCCGTCGCGGGCACCGGCCGTGAAGGAGGGGATTCCCCCTCACGTCGTTCCCGGGAGGAACCTCACCCCATGGCAAAGATGATTGCATTCGATGAGGAGGCCCGGCGGTCCCTCGAGCGTGGCATGAACGTGCTCGCTGACGCCGTCAAGGTCACCCTCGGCCCCAAGGGCCGCAACGTCGTTCTCGAGAAGAAGTGGGGCGCTCCCACGATCACCAACGATGGCGTGTCCATCGCCAAGGAGATCGAGCTCGAGGACCCCTACGAGAGGATCGGCGCAGAGCTGGTCAAGGAGGTCGCGAAGAAGACCGACGACGTCGCCGGTGACGGCACGACGACGGCCACCGTCCTCGCCCAGGCACTCGTCAAGGAAGGCCTGCGCAACGTCGCGGCCGGCTCCAACCCGATGTCGCTCAAGAAGGGCATCGAGAAGGCTGTCGACGTCGTGAGCCAGCAGCTGCTCGACATGGCCAAGGACGTCGAGACCAAGGAGCAGATTGCTTCCACCGCAGCCATCTCGGCAGGCGGTGACATGGAGGTCGGCGAGCTCATCGCCGAGGCCATGGACAAGGTCGGCAAGGAAGGCGTCATCACCGTCGAGGAGAGCAACACCTTCGGCCTCGAGCTTGAGCTCACCGAGGGCATGCGCTTCGACAAGGGCTACATCTCGCCCTACTTCGTCACCGACCCCGAGCGCATGGAGGCGGTCCTCGAGGATCCTTACCTCCTGATCGTCAACTCCAAGATCTCGTCCGTGAAGGACCTGCTGCCGATCCTCGAGAAGGTCATGCAGTCGGGCAAGCCGCTGGCGATCCTCGCTGAGGACGTCGAGGGCGAGGCCCTGGCCACGCTCGTCGTCAACAAGATCCGCGGCACCTTCCGCTCGGTGGCCGTCAAGGCCCCCGGCTTCGGTGATCGCCGCAAGGCGATGCTGCAGGACATCGCGATCCTCACCGGCGGCCAGGTCATCTCCGAGGAGGTCGGCCTCAAGCTGGAGAACACCGGACTCGAGCTGCTCGGCCGCGCTCGCAAGGTCGTCGTCACCAAAGATGAGACGACGATCGTCGAGGGCGCTGGCGACTCGGAGCAGATCGCCGGTCGGGTCAACCAGATCCGGGCGGAGATCGACAAGTCCGATTCCGACTACGACCGCGAGAAGCTCCAGGAGCGCCTCGCCAAGCTGGCCGGCGGCGTCGCCGTCATCAAGGTTGGCGCGGCCACCGAGGTTGAGCTCAAGGAGCGCAAGCATCGCATCGAGGACGCCGTGCGCAATGCGAAGGCGGCCGTCGAGGAGGGCATCGTGCCCGGCGGTGGCGTCGCGCTGATCCAGGCGATGGTTGCGGCCTCGCCGAAGATCGATGCCCTCGGTCTCACCGACGAGCAGGCAGTCGGCGCCGACATCGTGCGCCAGGCGATCAGCGCTCCGCTGCGCCAGATCGCGTTCAACGCCGGCCTCGAGGGCGGCGTTGTGGTGGAGAAGGTCAAGGAGCTGCCCGCAGGGCACGGCCTTGACGCTGCCACTGGCGAGTACGTCGACATGATCAAGGCCGGCATCATCGATCCGGCCAAGGTCACGCGCTCCGCACTGCAGAACGCCGCTTCCATCGCGGGCCTCTTCCTCACGACCGAGGCGGTCGTGGCGGACAAGCCCGAGAAGTCGGCTCCGGCGATGCCGGGCGGCGACATGGGCGGCATGGACTTCTGACGTCAGCCAGAAGTCCCCAGCAATCCCGCTTCACGTTGAGGGGCGGCTCCTGAGAGGGAGCCGCCCCTCACGCATGCGCGGGGCCGTTGCAAAATCGGACACCAGCCCACTAGATTGGCCGTTGTCCGATAACGCTGCCTGAGAGGCCCCCATGCGCCGCATCGCTGCTCCCGTGATTCTCGCCGCCGCCCTTGCCCTGGGTGCCGGGCTCATCGTCGGACCGCCTGCTTCCGCCGTCGCCCCTCCGGCTGCTGGCCCTGCGACTGCGGCGGTGAGTTCAGACGTGGCTTCGGTCGCGGCTCCTGCCGCTGCCCCCGTGCCGCGCATCGACTACGCCGGACTGGCGAAGCAGGCAGTCGGAGCTGCCACGGCAATCTTCGCGTGCGATGCCTTCACGAAGGACGGCCTGAAGTGCGAGAAGAAGCCGACTATCAAGGACGTCGTCAACAAGCTCAATCAGATTGAAGCGCAGATCGCCCAAAACCAGGCGCAGACGGTGCGAGCGCTCAACTCCCTGCAGAGCGCCATTGACGCCCAGGACCTGACGAAGGCGCTCAAGGATCTCTCGCCGGTGCGGGCCCACATCCGCGAGGCCGGCAAGGCGTGGGAGGCGATGTCGACGTGCTCCGACAAGGCGGTGACAGCGGGGGCGACGTGCACGGGGTACGCAGGTGTCGCCCTGCCGGGAGTGCCTGTCGCGGAGGGCCTCTCTGAGTCGAAGGAGTTCTTCCTCGGTCAGATGGACAAGATCACGCTGACAATCGAGC
>CAJBMR010000414.1 GCA_903954205.1 uncultured bacterium
ATTTGCTCGCCAGCGCGCCCAGACGCTCGTCGAGCGGCACCGCGCGTCGCTCGCGCACGCCCCTGACACCCAGGTGCGTTTGACGTTGCTGGCCGATGGACTCGCCCGCGATGGCTACGCCGCCACGACGGTCGAGACGGATACAGGCCCGCAGCTGTGTCAGCACCACTGCCCCGTGCGACATGCGGCCGTGCTCTACCCGCAGCTGTGCGAGGCCGAGACCGAGGCCTTCGAAGAGCTGCTTGGATCCCATGTTCTGCGCCTCGCCACGATCGGACGTGGCGACGGCGTATGCACCACCCTCGTGCCAGCCCTGATGAACCGGAGGACCTCCGCATGACGACGACCTCGCATCCCGAACTCGACGGCCTCGGCCGCTATGAGTACGGCTGGCACGACCGTGACGTGGCTGGCTCGACGGCCCGCCGCGGGATCAACGAGGAGGTCGTGCGTGAGATCAGCGCACTCAAGAACGAGCCCCAGTGGATGCTCGACCTCCGACTCAAGGGCCTGCGCCTTTTCGAGAAGAAGCCCATGCCCACATGGGGCTCCAACCTGAGCGGGATCGACTTCGACAACATCAAGTACTTCGTCCGGTCGACTGAGAAGCAGGCCACGAGTTGGGACGAACTTCCCGACGACATCAAGTCGACCTACGACCGGCTTGGCATCCCCGAGGCCGAGAAGCAGCGGCTCATCTCGGGCGTCGCGGCGCAGTACGAGTCTGAGGTGGTCTACCACAAGATCCGCGAGGATCTTGAGGAGGAGGGCGTCATCTTCCTCGACACCGACACGGGGCTGCGCGAGCACGAAGACCTCTTCCGCGAGTACTTCACATCCGTCATCCCAGTTGGCGACAACAAGTTCGCTGCTCTCAACACCGCGGCGTGGTCCGGCGGATCCTTCATCTACGTGCCACCGGGAGTCAACGTCGAGATCCCGCTGCAGGCGTACTTCCGCATCAACACGGAGAACATGGGTCAGTTCGAGCGCACGCTCATCATCGTCGACGAGGGTGCCTACGTCCATTACGTCGAGGGTTGCACGGCCCCCATCTACTCATCCGACTCCCTACACTCCGCAGTCGTGGAGATCGTGGTGAAGAAGGATGCGCGCTGTCGTTACACCACTATTCAGAACTGGTCCAACAACGTCTACAACCTCGTCACCAAGCGTGCAGCCGCGCATCAGGGCGCCACGATGGAGTGGATCGACGGCAACATCGGCTCGAAGGTCACCATGAAGTACCCCGCCGTGTGGATGCTGGGCGAGCACGCGAAGGGGGAGACCCTCTCCGTGGCCTTCGCCGGCGAGGGCCAGCACCAGGACGCCGGAGCCAAGATGGTGCACGCAGCGCCGCACACCTCGTCCACGATCATCTCCAAGTCGGTGGCACGCGGCGGCGGGCGTACGTCCTACCGCGGGCTGGTGCAGGTCCTGGAGGGATCCCACGGCTCGAAGAGCACGGTCAAGTGCGATGCACTCCTTGTCGATGACATCTCGCGCAGTGACACCTACCCCTACGTCGATGTGCGTGAGGACGACGTATCCATGGGGCATGAGGCCACCGTCTCCAAGATCAGCGAGGACCAGCTCTTCTACCTCATGTCGCGCGGCATGACGGAGGACGAGGCCATGGCGATGATCGTGCGCGGCTTTGTCGAGCCCATCGCCCGCGAGCTGCCGATGGAATACGCGCTGGAGCTCAACAGGCTCATCGAGCTCCAGATGGAAGGAGCCGTCGGCTAATGTCCGTCACCATCCCGGCGAGCGACCACTCGCCGTCCGTACGATCGCGCGCTGTTGCTGATCATGCGGTGCCCTCCGGCCGCGAGGAGGAGTGGCGTTTCACACCGCTGGCCCGGCTGCGTGGACTCCAGACCGGAGAGCTGGACCTGTCCGGCGCGCTGGGCATCTCGGTGGATGGCGACGGGTTTGCCGTCGAGCACGTCACGCCAGGGGATCCGCGCGCGGGAGCCACCCTCGTTCCGACCGACATCGTGTCTGCCCAGGCGCTGTCCTGCGCATCCAGCGCCACTGTCCTATCTCTCGCGGCCGAGTCGATGGGGCGCGCGCATGTCGTCGTCACGGGTGAGGGTGAAGCTGCCGCTGCACACCTGGTCATCGAGTTCGCCCCCTTCAGCCGAGGCACCGTCCTCATCGAGCACCGTGGCAGCGCCGTCTTCGCGGGCAATGTCGAGATTCGTGTCGGAGACGGTGCACAGGCCACGATCATTTCCCGCCAGGCCTGGGATCGCGACGCTGTGCACGTGGGGACCCACGCGGCACTGCTGGGACGCGACGCCCGTCTCCTCATGGCTCACATCACGCTGGGTGGCGATGTTGTCCGCCTCAGTCCACTCGTGTCCTACGGCGCGCCCGGCGGCGAGGCGGAGCTCCTGGGCCTCTACTTCGCCGATGCGGGCCAGCACCTCGAGCACCGGGTCTTCGTGGACCACGACACCCCGCACTGCAAGAGCTCGGTGCTCTATAAGGGCGCCCTCCAGGGCGAGGGAGCGCACACGGTGTGGATCGGCGACGTGCTCGTTCGCGCGCAGGCCATCGGTATCGACACCTACGAGGTCAACCGCAACCTCGTGCTTACCGACGGCGCTCGCGCAGACTCCGTGCCCAATCTCGAGCTTGAGACGGGCGAGATTCTGGGGGCCGGCCATGCCAGCGCCACGGGGCGCTTCGACGATGAGCAGTTGTTCTACCTCCAGTCGCGCGGCATCCCAGAGGATCTTGCTCGCGTCCTAGTCGTTCGGGGATTCTTCGCGGACA
>CAJBMR010000415.1 GCA_903954205.1 uncultured bacterium
CGAGGCATTCGACGCTCAGGACGATGCCTTCCAGGAAGATGTATTCGACGGACAGGATGACGACATGAGACCGGTGGATCCACGTCTGCTGCGCTATGCGCGCAGCACGCGCGGATTCCTCATCCTCGCGGTGGTGCTCGGCGCCGTCGTTGCGGCACTCGTCATCACGCAGGCGCGCTTGCTCTCCACGGCGATCGTGGAGGTGGCGCAGGGAAGGGCCAGCCTCTCGACGGTGAGCGGTGTCCTCGTTGCGCTCGCGGCCATCTTCCTCGCGCGCGCGCTCGTGTCGTGGGTCGCGGAGGCGGCGGCGTATCGCACCTCTGCCAAGGCCAAGGCTGAGCTGCGTGCCGAGGCCATCGACCATGTGCTGCGCTTGGGCCCCCTCGGCCCGGCCGGCCGTGATCCCGGCGCTGTCGCCGCTCTCGTCACCCGCGGTGTCGACGCCCTGGATGCCTACTACGCGAGGTATCTGCCCCAACTCGTGCTCGCCGTGATCGTCCCGCTGGCAGTTCTGGTCACGGTGCTGGGCGCGGATCTCATCAGCGCGATCATCATCGCGGTGACCCTGCCACTCATCCCGGTCTTCATGATCCTCATCGGCCTCTACACGCGGTCGCGCGTGGACCGGCAGTGGGAGACACTCAGTCGGCTCTCCGGCCACTTCATCGACCTCGTCGCCGGACTTCCCACGCTCAAGGTCTTTGGTCGTGCTCAGCGGCAGGCGAAGGCCATCAGCGCGATGGGGGAGAGATATCGCAGCACGACGATGGGAGTGCTGCGCATCACTTTCCTCTCCTCCTTCGCACTCGAGCTCCTCGCCAGCCTGTCGGTCGCCCTGGTTGCCGTGACGATGGGCGTGCGCCTGGTCGAGGGGCAGGTGACCTTCTCCATCGCGCTCTTCGTGCTCATCCTCGCTCCGGAGGCCTACCTGCCGATTCGCCTCGTGGGACAGCACTTCCACGCGGCTGCCGAGGGCCTCGGCGCCGCCGAGGAAGTGTTCGCGCTGCTGGAGCAAGAAGTGCCCGCCGGTGGCACGCAGCCCCCGCCTCTGCGACCCACGATCCATCTCGATGGGGTCGGGGTCACCTACGCGGGACGCGAATATCCGGCGCTCGAGCCCACGACTGCCGATCTGCCCCCCGGCGCCCTCATTGCCTTCGTCGGAGCCAGTGGTGGCGGCAAGTCGACGTTGCTCTCGGTGCTCCTGGGATTCGTCGCACCGACGACGGGTCGCGTGCGCCTCAACGACCAAGACCTGGCGGAGACCGACCTGACCCGCTGGCGCGCACAACTTGGCTGGGTGCCGCAGCATCCCCAACTTGTCGCACCGGGTGCGGCTTGGCCCACCATCCGTGATGCGGTGCGACTCGGTGCGCCCACCGCGGATGATGCCCGCGTCGAGCGGGCACTCGCCGATGCCGGAGTGCTGGCAGAGGTCCAACTCCTCCCCGACGGACTCGACACCGCGGCGGCGGACCTGAGCGCCGGCCAGGCACGTCGCGTCGCGCTCGCGCGAGCCCTGCTCCCCGACCCCCAGGTGCTCCTCCTCGATGAGCCGACCGCCTCCCTCGACGGCGTCAGCGAAGAGGCCGTCATCGCGGCGCTCACGGCCGCACGCGACGCGGGTCGAACCGTGATCGTGGTCGCGCATCGACCCGCGGTCGTCGACGTGGCGGATGTGGTCGTCCACGTGGGGAGCGATGCGGTGCGGGACGTCGTCCCGATGCCGCTGCCAGAACTCAGTCGCACCATGGTGACGGCGAGGGACTTCTGATGCGTGAGATGTGGCGGTCTATGGCCACGCAGCGATGGCGCCTCGCCGCTGCGGCGTTCTTCGGCGTGATCGCAGCAGGCAGCACTGTCGCGCTGATGGGCACCTCCGGCTGGCTCATCTCCTACGCCGCCGAGATGCCGCCGGTGCTGGCGCTCGGCGTCGCAGCGGTGATGGTGCGGTCCTTCGCACTCAGCCGGTCGGTCTTCCGCTATCTCGAGCGGCTTGTCGGCCATGACGCGGCGTTCCGAGGGCTCACCGACCTGCGCGTGCGGATCTACGACCGCCTCGAGCGGCTGTCACCGGTCGGCCTCCTCCGATTCGGCCGCGGAGACCTGCTTGCTCGCCTTGTGGCGGATGTCGATGCGGCCCTCGACCTGCCGCTGCGCGTGGTGCTGCCCTGGGTGCAGGCGGCCGTCGTCTCAGCTGCGACCGTGGCCTTGCTCACCTGGCTCGTGCCTGGAGCCGGTCTCGCTCTCGGCATCGTGCTCGTCATCGGTCTCGTGGTCGTCCCCTGGATTGTCGCGCGTATCGCCGCTCGCGCGGAGCGTCGACTGGCTCCGACTCGCGGGGCACTGAGTGCGAGCGTGGTGAGCAGCCTTGATGGCGCCGCAGATCTGCTCGCCTTCGGTGCGGTTGAGGCCACCGTCGCCGACATTGACCGACGTGACGGCGAGCTCACCGCCGTCGCCAAGCGCGAATCCGCGGGCCTCGGCTTGGGCGTTGGCCTGAGCACCGCACTCCAGGGTGCCGCTGTGGTGGCCTGCCTGGTTGCCGCGATCCCTGCCGTGACCGAGGGCCGGCTCGAGCCGGTATGGCTGGCGGTCGTCGCGCTCCTCCCGCTCGCGGCGTACGACGTCGTGTCGACTCTGCCCACCTCGGCACTGGCCTATCAGCGTGTGCGCGGCTCCGCGCAGCGCCTCAACGAGGTGCTGGACGCACCCGATCCCGTGCACGACCCGCGCGACGCGGAGCACATGCCTCGTCCCCCGCTGCCGTTGCGATGCCGGGGCCTGGAGGCATCTTGGCCAGCCCCGTCGTCGCTGTCTGGTCGGGCCGATGAACCGGTGCTGCGGGGCGTCGACCTCGACCTCGCCTCCGGTGAACGCATCGCTGTCGTCGGACCGAGCGGTGCAGGCAAGTCGACGCTTGCGATGGTGCTCCTGCGATTCCTCGACTACACGGGATCGGTCGAGCTCTCCGGCACCGACATGTGTGCGCTCGACAGTGATGCGGTGCGCGAGGAGGTGGGGCTGCTGACCCAGGACGCGCACATCTTCGACACGACCGTGCGCGAAAACCTGCACCTCGGCGACCCGCACGCGACTGATGATGATCTGCGCGCCGTACTCGCACGCGTCGGTCTCGCCGCGTGGCTGTCACATCTGCCGAGGGGACTCGACACCGACCTTGGTCCGCATGGCGCTGCGATCTCGGGAGGGGAGCGCCAGCGTCTCGCGCTCGCACGGCTCCTGCAGGCTGAGCGGCGTCTCCTCGTCCTCGACGAGCCGACCGAGCACCTTGACCCCCAGGCCGCCGATGCGCTCATTGATGACTTGCTGACCGTGACCGCCGGGCGTTCGACCCTGCTCATCACCCACCGTCTCCACGGCCTCGACCGCGTCGATCGGATCGTCGTACTCATCGCTGGTCAGGTGAGGGCCGTGGGGACCCATGAGGAGTTGGTGGCCCAGGGAGGCTGGTACGCCGACCGGTGGCGTGCCGAGCAGGAGCGGGGCGACCTGGCCGCCCTCATGGGGCAGATCCCCGCCGGCACCGCCCTCGTGCGCTGAGGGTGCCTCCGGCACCAGCTCCCCTATGCGGCCGTGCCTCCGGCACCAGCTCCTCTATGCGGCCGTGCCTCCGGCACCAGCCGTGCTGGCACGGACCCAGGGGTTGACGAGGGCGCGTAGTCTGGCGGAGAACGTAGGAACCCACACCGACTGAAGGAGCCACCATGCCGCGCATTGGCCGCGCCGTCGCCCGCACCGCCGTTGTCGCCGGGACCGCCACCGCCGTGAGCGGTCGCGTCTCCCAGAAGCAGGCCGACAAGCAGGCGGACAAGGAAGCCACCCAGCAGGCTGCTGCCGCACCCGCGGCCGAGCCCGAGGTGGATGCCGTCGCCGAGATCGAGCGCCTCGGCGCCCTCAAGGACAAGGGTCTGCTCACGGACGAGGAGTTCGCGGCCGCCAAGGCCAAGATCCTCGGCATCTGAGCCACTCGATTCACTTTTTGCCAGTTACGGCGACTTCTTTACGCACGGAAGTCGCCGTAACTGGCGAAAACCGAGGTGGCGGTACCTCTCGGACCGAGTTAGTTGCGGACTTCGCCGGGCACCTCGCGGTAGCCCACGCCAATGACGACCGGCACCTTCACTTTGTCGCGCCCCTTCACGATGACCTGGTAGGTCCCTGATCGCGTGGACTGCGTCAGTCGCGCGAGATAGAGATAGGACGTGCCCGAGTAGGGCTCGTAGAACGGCGTGCGTTCGTCGATCGTCAAAGTGGTACGCCGACCCGCGGGATCGATGACCGTCACGAGGGGCAGCTGACTGCTCGCCAGCCGATTGGCGGGGGCGCGATCGGGGATGAGCAGCTGCACCTCGAGACGCTGCCCCTCGCGCATACCGACGCGGAATCCACGGGTCGCACCCTCACGCACGGCGGCGTAGACCGCGAAGGACACCGTGC
>CAJBMR010000416.1 GCA_903954205.1 uncultured bacterium
CGCCTGCTCGCAGATGGCGAAACTCCGGTCGGCCTCTACCGCAAGCTCGCCCAGGAGCGACCCGGCACCTTCCTACTGGAGTCGGCGGAGCATGGCCGCGCGTACTCGCGCTTCTCCTTCATCGGCGTCCGCAGCAGCGCACTTCTCACCGAACGCGACGGCGCCGTGGCCTGGTGGGGCACGCCCCCGCTCGACGTCCCGCGCCAGGGCGATCCGCTGACGGCGCTGCGCGCCACCGTCGAGCTCCTGCGCACCGACCGCGCCGAGGGCCTGCCTCCCCTCACCGGAGGCATGGTCGGCTACCTGGCCTACGACGCCGTCCGCCGGTGGGAGCGCGTCGCCGATGGCAATCCCGATGAGTTGCGCGTGCCTGAGCTCGGCTTCCTCCTCGCGACCGACCTCGCGGTCCTGGACCATGCCGACGGCACGGTGCTGCTCATCGCCAACGCCGTGAACGTCGACAACACCGACGAGCGCATGGATGAGGCGTGGCACGACGCCATCGCGCGGCTCGATGCCATGGAACGCGATCTCGAGCAGCCGGCTCCATCCACGGTGGCGACCTACGATCCGGACGCGACCACCGAGGTCCTCGCTCGCACGACACCGGAGGAGTTCCGGGAGAGCGTCCGAGCGGCCCAGGAGCTCATTCGCGCCGGTGATGCCTTCCAGGTCGTCGTCTCGCAGCGGTTCGACGCCCGCTGCCCGGCGAGCGCTCTCGATGTCTACCGCGTGCTGCGCGTCACGAATCCCAGCCCCTACATGTACCTGCTGCGCATTCCGCGGGTCGATGGGCAGGGCGTGGACTTCGACATCGTGGGTTCATCGCCGGAGGCGCTGGTCACGGTGAACGAAGGTCGATGCCGCGTGCATCCCATCGCGGGGACGCGCCCGCGTGGCGCGACAGCCGAGGAGGATGCGGCACTTGTCGAGGGTCTCCTGGCCGACGAGAAGGAGCGTGCGGAGCACCTCATGCTCGTGGACCTCGGGCGCAACGACCTCGGGCGCGTCTGTCTCCCCGGATCGGTTGAGGTCGTCGAGTTCATGCAGGTCGAGCGCTACTCCCATGTGATGCACCTGGTCTCGACCGTCGTGGGGGCGCTCGAGCCGGACCGCACGGCGCTCGATGCCCTTGTCGCGACCTTCCCGGCCGGCACGCTGTCGGGTGCGCCGAAGCCCCGCGCGATGTCGATCATCGACGACCTGGAGCCCGCTCGCCGAGGCCTCTATGGCGGCGTGGTCGGCTACGTCGACTTCGCGGGCGACCTCGATACGGCCATCGCCATCCGCACCGCGCTCATTCGTGGCGATCACGCACATGTCCAGGCGGGTGCCGGTGTCGTGGCGGACTCCGATCCTGCCTCCGAGGACGCCGAGTGCCGGGCGAAGGCGGCCGCCGTGCTCCGTGCGGTGGCGATCGCCGGCAGCCTGCGCGGAATTGGAGACGCGTGATGCCCGCGGGCCGTCGTTTCGCCGGCGTCCTGCTGGTGCTCGGGCTCGCCTCCCTCGGCGTGCTCGTGTCCTACGCCGCGACCTGGGTCGTGGCACTCGTGCCTGTCTTCGCGGGATCCGCAGCCGATGCGGCTCCCGCGCGCGAGGTCACCCTCGCGGGGCGCGACCTCGCACCGCTGGGCGGAGCCATGGGTTGGGTCGGTCTCGCGGCAATCGCGGCACTGCTCGCCACACGCACATGGGGGCGGCGGGTCACGGGGGCGGTTGTGCTGCTGGCCGGCGGTGCTGCGGGTGCGAGCGCCGTTGCCTTCGGGCTGACCGAGGCGGCGACCGGAGGCGGCGGCACGTTTGTCGCGGCCGCGCTGGGAGATGCGGCGGAAGCCGACTCGACGTCGGTGAGCATCACCGCGTGGTGGCTGCTGGCGGTCCTCTCCGGTCTGGCGATGCTGGTGTGCGGGCTGCTCGCCCTGCTGGACGGCCCGGCATGGCCGCGGCTCGGTGCTCGATACTCGCGATCCGAGAGCGCCACCAGCGCGCCGAGCGCCGCTGCCGCCTGGGATGCACTCGATCGGGGAGAGGATCCCACTCTCGTCGACGAGCCCCGCGACTCGGCGGGCACGATCCCTGGTTCAATGGGGAGCGCACCACCCGATACCCGGTCCGAGGAGGAGCGATGAGCGCCGGCAATCACGGTTCCACCCCAGCGGCATGGACTCTCGTCGTCCTGATCACGCTGGGCGTCATCGTGTCCACCGTGGGTCTGGTCATGGGCTCATGGCTGGCCTTCTGGGTGGGCGTGGGAATCGTCGCCCTCGGGGGCATCGTCGGTGGCGTAATGAAGTCAGCCGGCCTCGGCAAGCCACGTCAGCACGCCTGACGTTCGCCATCGCATCCACGGCTGCCTTGCCTCCCGCCGATCGCAAGCCGCTCGTCCTCATCGTCGAGGACGAGGCGCCGATCGCTGATGTCCTGAGGCTCTACCTCGAACGCGCGGGCTATGTCGTCGCCGTCGAATCCGATGGTGTGCGTGGGCTCATCGCCGTGCGCGATCAGCACCCGGACGCGATCATCCTCGACGTCGGCCTGCCCGGCATGGATGGCACGGAGATTTGCCGTCGCATGCGCGCCGGGGGCGACTGGACTCCGGTGCTCTTCTGCACTGCCCGCGACGATGAGGTCGACCGCGTCCTTGGGCTCGAGATGGGCGGAGACGACTACATCACCAAGCCCTTCAGCCCGCGTGAAGTCGTCGCTCGCGTCAAGGTGGCTTTGCGTCACGCGCAGTCCACCGAGGTGACCGGGGAGGTCGTGACCATGGGTCGCGTCACGCTCGACCGGGGTGCGCGACGTGTCCTGGTAGAGGGCGACGAGATCGCGCTCACCGCCACGGAGTTCGATCTCCTCGCCTATCTCATGCAGCATCCGGGGCGCGTGATCACTCGCGACCATCTCCTCGAGGAGGTTTGGGGATACGCCTCCGCCGTGGGGACCCGCACCGTGGACGTCCATGTCGCCCAGGTGCGCTCCAAGCTCGGCGATGCGAGCCCCATCCGGACCGTCCGAGGCGTGGGCTACTCGGCAGAGTCGTCATGAAACGGCTGGGGATCCTCCCCGCGACCGTCCTGCTCGCCGTCGCGGTGGCCACGATCGCCGCCGTTGTTGCCGCACTCGTGTCACTGCCCCTCATCCGCGGCAACGCCGAGGCGCTCGCCACCGCCGAGCTCGCTCGCCTCGCGGATCTCACGGCCACGGCCCTGCGCGTCGATCCCCAGGGACGCTATGTCCTCCCGCCACGCGTGGCAGGGGTGCTCCAAGCCGAGCAGGTGACCGCCTATGTCGTGGGTCCAGGCGCGGAGGAACTCCCCGAGGGCGTGACCACCGACGAGGTTGCCGCTGTCACGACGGGCTCGGGAGTGGAGGCCCAGGCCGAGACATCGGCGGGCACGGTCCTCGTCGTCGGCAGGCCCTTCGAGCCGGGCTTCGGGGTGATTCTCGTGCAGCCCTTGTCGGTGGCGGGCGGCACGGCGACCGAGCTCATCGCGCGGCTTCTCATCGCTCTCGTCATCGGACTGGCCATTGCCGTCGCGATTGCGCTGGTCGCGGGCGCCTGGCTCACGACACCCCTGCGTCGCGCGGCTGACGCTGCCCTGCGCCTGGGCAGGGGTGAGCGCGGCATCCACGTCCGTCCGGAGGGGCCCGCCGAGGTGGCTGACATGGCCGAAGCGCTCAATCGACTCGCGGCGGCTCTCGCGGTGTCGGAAGGGCGTCAGCGGGAGTTCCTGCTCTCGGTCTCCCACGAGCTGCGCACACCCATCACCTCCGTGCGCGGATACGCCGAGGCGCTCGCAGACGGCCTCGTCGAAGGTGAAGATGTCGCGCGCACCGGCTCCGTCATGGCGGCCGAGACGCACCGCCTGGACCGCCTGGTGAGCGACCTACTCGACCTCGCGCGCCTGCGCGCCGACGACTTCGTCATCGAGTGCGTCGACGTCGATCTCGGTGAGATGCTCAACGACGCCTCCGAGGTGTGGGCGGACCGGTGTGAGCGCGCGGACATTGCCCTGCGTGCGGAAGTGCCTGCGACGCCGGTGATCGTGCGCGCGGACCCGCTGAGACTGCGGCAGGTGATCGACAACCTCGCTGAGAACGCGCTTCGCGTCGTACCCGTGGGCGGGGTCATCGTGATGACAGGCGGGGCCGAAGGCGACTGGGGAGTCGTCGAGGTGCGCGACTCCGGCCCCGGTCTCGCCCCTGAGGATCGCGACGTGGCCTTCGAGCCGGGGATCCTGCATGAGCGGTATCGGGGGCTGCGCCCCGTGGGCACCGGCCTCGGCCTCGCTCTCGTGGGAAGGCTCGCGACCGGCATGGACGGCTGGGCGCGCGCAGGCTCGGCGGCCGAGGGAGGGGCCTCCTTCACGGTGGGGGTTCCACTCGCGGTCGCGCCTGACCGGGCGGGATCGGCGTAGTCTGGCCGCATGGCCCTTGTACCGGTGCAGGCCTCGGCTGAGCCCACGGTGGACGCGCGTCCGCGCGCACGCCGGCTCGTGGCGCCACTGGCTACGGCGGCCGGCGTGCTCCTCGCGACGGGCTACATCCGCTTCGTCGATCCGAATGAACCGGGGCACTACCCCCTGTGCCCGACGCTGGCGCTCCTCGGAGTGGACTGTCCCGGCTGCGGAGGTCTGCGTGCGACCCATGCGCTGGCAAACGGCGACATTGCAGCGGCGATCGACCACAATGCGCTGTTCGTCGCGCTCGTGCCCCTCCTGATCGGGCTGTGGGCCGTGTGGATGTATCGCGCGTGGACCGGGGTGACTCCCGCACGCACACCCACGCGAGACGTGATCTCGCGTGCTGCGCCAATCGTCATCCTGGTCATTGCCATGGCCTTCGCGGTCGTGCGCAATTTTGTGCCGTTCCTCGGCTCGGGAGCGGGTTGACCTGCGCGCGTCCGCTCGGCGGAGCTCGTCAGGGGCGGCTGCGCCGGGCCGGGTGAGCAATGACGGCTCGGCTGTGGCACTCTGACGACGTGAGAGCGCGGACGTCACGCCTGGCCTGCGGGGGTGAGTGATGACTGTCCTCGACGACATCATCGCGGGAGTCCGCGACGACCTCGATAGGCGCATGGCCGCAACCCCCTTGGATGACGTCAAGGCCGCCGCGGCCCGCATGCCCGCCCCGCGCGATGCCGAGGGCGTCCTGAGGGAGCCTGGTGTCGGCGTCATCGCCGAGGTGAAGCGTGCAAGTCCGAGCAAGGGCCGGCTCGCCGAGATCGACGACCCCGCGCAGCTCGCACGCGACTACGAAGCTGGCGGGGCGCGATGCATCAGCGTCCTCACGGAGCAGCGCCGATTCGGTGGATCACTCGACGACCTGCGCGAGGTGCGCTGCGCCGTCGACATCCCGGTGCTCCGCAAGGACTTCATCGTCGCGAGTTATCAGTTGTGGGAGGCGCGGGCACATGGCGCCGACGTCGTCCTGCTCATCGTCGCGGCGCTGGAGCAGAACGCCCTCGTGAGTCTCATCGAGCGCACGCGGTCCCTCGGGATGACGCCGCTGGTCGAGGTGCACGAGGCCGATGAGGTGGGCCGCGCACTCGATGCGGGAGCCACGATCATCGGAGTCAATGCCCGCAACCTGAAGACCCTCGAGGTCGATCGGGGCACCTTCGCCCGGTTGGCGCCCCTCATCCCCGATTCCTGCCTGCGTATCGCCGAGTCCGGAGTGCGCGACCCCCGCGACCTCATCGCCTACGCCGAGTCCGGTGCCGACGCCGTACTCGTGGGCGAGAGCTTGGCGACGTCCCCCGACCCGAGGGTCGCGGTGCACGATCTGGTCACCGCAGGCTCGCATCCTGCGCTCAGGGGCGCGCGTGGCTAGCGAGGTCGTCGCAGAGGGCCAGCCCGACAGGGTCGGCTTGGCCGACCCGCCGGGCCACTTCGGCCCCTACGGCGGTCGCTTCGTGCCCGAAGCCCTCACCGCAGCGCTTGACGGTCTCGATGCGGCGTTCGCGCAAGCGATGGCGGATCCGGCGTTCCACGCCGAACTCGAGCGACTCCAGCGCACCTACACGGGTCGCCCAAGCCCCCTCACCGAGGCCGTGCGCTTCGGCCAGGAGCACTGTGGCGGCGCGCGCATCTTCCTCAAGCGCGAGGATCTGAATCACACCGGATCGCACAAGATCAACAACGTGCTGGGTCAAGCGCTCCTCACGGTGCGCATGGGCAAGAAGCGCGTCATCGCAGAGACGGGCGCGGGCCAGCACGGAGTCGCCACTGCCACGGCTGCGGCCCTCCTCGGTCTGGACTGCGTGGTCTACATGGGCGAGGAGGACACGCGTCGCCAGGCACTCAACGTGACGCGCATGAGACTCCTCGGCGCCACCGTCGTGCCCGTCACGGCCGGCAGTCGCACACTCAAGGATGCGATCAACGAGGCGATGCGCGACTGGGTGACCACCGTCGATGAGACGCACTACATCCTCGGCACCGTGACCGGGCCTAGTCCCTTCCCCACGATGGTGCGCACCTTCCAGTCCGTGATCGGCCAGGAAGCGCGCGAGCAGCTCCTCGAGGAGACAGGTCGACTGCCCGACGCGGTGGCGGCTTGCGTGGGTGGTGGATCCAACGCCATGGGCATCTTCGCGGCCTTCCTCGAGGATCCGACCGTGGCGCTCTGGGGATTCGAGGCCGGGGGAGAGGGCGTGGAGACGGGTCGTCATGCCGCGCGTTTCGCCGGCGGGGCACCGGGTGTGCTCCATGGAGCGCGCACCTACGTCATGCAGGACAAGTGGGGACAGACCGTGCCGTCGCATTCGATCAGCGCGGGACTCGACTATCCGGGTGTCGGCCCGGAGCACGCATGGCTGCACGACACGGGTCGGGCGCACTACGCACCGGTGACCGACGTCGAGGCCATGGATGCCTTCGAGCGCCTGTGCCGCACCGAGGGCATCATCCCCGCCATCGAGACCGCTCACGCGCTGGCGGGCGTCATGCGCCTGGGCCGTGATCTCGGACCTGATGGCGTCATCCTCGTCAACCTCTCCGGGCGCGGCGACAAGGATGTCGCCACAGCGGCCCGATGGTTCGGTCTTCCGGCGGTGGACGAGGCGGCAGAAGGAAGATGACCGCTCTCGCCGACACCTTCGCCCGGGCGGGGGCCGAGGGGCGGGCCGCACTGATCGGCTACCTCCCCGCCGGTTTCCCCAATCGTGACGACAGCGTCCGGCTCATGCGCGCCATGGTTGCGGCGGGGGTCGACATCGTGGAGGTCGGCCTGCCCTACTCCGACCCACTCATGGACGGCCCCGTGATCCAGGCGGCAGCCGACCAGGCGCTGCGCGGGGGCACCACCCCGGCCGATGTGGTGGCCGTGGCGGGCGAGGTCGCGCAGTCCGGTGCGGCGACCGTGGTGATGTCCTATTGGAATCCGGTCGAGAGGTTCGGCGTGGAGGCCTTCGCGCGTGACCTCGCAGCCGCGGGTGGCTGCGGAGTCATCACACCCGACCTGACCCCCGAGGAGTCCGCGGATTGGGCCGAGGCCACGGCGGCGTACGACATCGACCGGATCTACCTGGTGGCGCCCTCGAGCACCGACCAGCGCCTGCGCACGGTGAGCGATGCCTGCACGGGCTTCGTCTACGCGGCGTCCACGATGGGCGTCACCGGCGCCCGGTCGTCCGTGTCGGGTGCTGCTGAGTCCCTCGTGGCCCGCGTGCGGGCAGTGACGGATCTGCCTGTGGCGGTCGGCCTGGGGGTCTCCACGGGGGAGCAGGCGGCAGAGATCGCCGCCTACGCCGACGGCGTGATCGTGGGGTCCGCCTTCATCCGGCTCGTGCTCGACGCCCCCGGAATCGACGAGGCCGAAGCTGCTGTCACCGGGCTCGCGAGGGAACTCGCGGCCGGGGTGCGGCGTCGCAGGATCGACGGCGGGCCCGTAACGTAGGGGCCTGGCCGCCCGCCCGTAGGGCGGCTTACTTCGGAGGATGAGAGCGAGCATGGCAAAGGACAGGGAGTCCAAGAGCACGCGCGAGAAGGCTGCTGCGGCCCGAGCCGAGCAGGTGTCCCGTGAGAAGCGTCGCGAGCGGACGGTGCGGATCTTCGGCGCTATCGGCGTCGTCGTGGTCGTCGTTCTCATCATCGGTCTCGCGGTCGTCGTGCCGCGACTCTCGGGTGACTCCTCGGCCGACGGTGGCACTCCGCTGCCGGCTCCCGACTCCAATGCCGCCGTCCCCACCGGCGTATACGGCGCGGATGGTGTCGCGCCCTGGGGCGTCCCCGTCGGCTCCGCGCCCGACACTGCGCCGCTGCTCGAGCTGTGGGAGGACTTCCAGTGCCCCGCGTGCGGGTCGCTCGAGGAGCTCAACGGTGCGGGGATCCAGAGCCTGGGCACCGACGGCAAGGTGCGCCTCGTGTGGCGCCCGACCGCCTTCCTCGACAACAACCTCGGCAACACGTCATCCGCTGCAGCCATCAACGCATGGGGATGCGCGATCGACGCGGGCAAGACCGTCGAGTACCACGATGCGATCTTCGCCAACCAGCCCACTACTGAGGGCGAGGGCTACACCACCGAGCTCTTCGTCAGTCTCGCGGAGCAGGTCGGCATCACCGGAGTCCCCCTGGAGCAGTTCAACGACTGCCTCACGAGCAACCGCTACCTCGGCTGGGCGGCCAACTCCACCCAGGCCTTCTACGACGCCAAGGTCGAGGGCACCCCACGCGGTGTGCTCAACGGCACTCCGATCGACGGCGCGCAGTTGGCGGACCAGGCCACGCTCGAGAAGCTGATCGAGGAGGCCGCGGCAGCCCAGTAGGGCCGTCCGCAGTCACGCCGTGGACCTCCTCGCGTCGATCCCCAGCCCGAGTCAGGGCGTGTGGAGTCTTGGGCCGATACCGCTTCGCGCCTACGCGTTGCTGATCATCCTCGGCATCGTCGTCGCGGTCGTCGTCGGATCACGGCGCTATGTCGCGCGCGGCGGCAGTGTGGGCGTCATCGGCGATATCGCCCTGTGGGCCGTGCCCTTCGGCATCATCGGTGGTCGGCTCTACCACGTGCTCACCGACTGGCAGCTCTACTTCGCCCCGGGCGGTTCAGGGATCATCGGCGCGCTGCGGATCTGGGATGGCGGCCTGGGCATCTGGGGCGCGGTCGCATTCGGTGGCCTCGGTGCGTGGATTGGCGCACGCCGACTCGGTGTGGCGCTTCCCCCGATTGCCGACGCCATTGCGCCGGGCATTGCGCTCGCGCAGGCCATCGGCAGGTGGGGCAATTGGTTCAACCAGGAGCTCTTCGGCGCTCCGACCACGCTCCCGTGGGGCCTGGAGATTGCACCTCAGTACCGTCCGGCGGGTTACGCGGATTACGCGACGTTCCATCCCACTTTCCTCTACGAGTCGCTGTGGATGGTCGGGGTCGCGCTCGTCCTCATCTGGGCCGACAAGCGCTTCCGGATGGGCCACGGCCGCGTCTTCGCGCTCTACGTCCTGCTCTACACCCTCGGCCGTGTCTGGATCGAGTACCTTCGCATCGACTCGGCCAACACCATCCTCGGCGTGCGCCTCAACGTGTGGACCTCGATCCTGGTCGGTCTCGGGGCCCTCATCTACCTCATCGTGTCCTCGCGGATGCGGCCCGGACGCGAGGAAGTCCTGCCTCCGGCGAAGTACGTCGAGCGCGCCCAGCTTGAGCAGATCAAGGAGCAGAAGGCCGCACCTAAGGATGCGGCGAAGGTCACCGAGGTCGCTCCCGAGCAGCCCGAGGCTGCCTCTGACCCGCCAACCAGCCAGTAGCCGGCCATCGAGACTCGGAGGGACAGCGTCTCTAGACTCGCCTCGTGATCCTCGCACGCCCTCTCCGGACCATTGCCCTGATCTCGGTACTGGGCATCTCGCTTCTCGCGCCCGCCGGTGCCCAGGCGGTTGACCCAGCCCGTGATGCTGCCCCGGCCGCGACCCACGATGTCGCCCCTTTCGCCGCGCCAGCCGGCGATCCGTGGGTTGTCTCGCTAGGTGACTCCTACATCTCCGGCGAGGCCGGCCGCTGGGCGGGCAATGAATCGGGTGGCACGAGCAACATCGATGCACTGGGCCAGGCGGCTTACTGGGATGCGGGGAGCGGGGAGTCGATCGCACGTTGTCATCGGTCGCAGTCGGCGGCCATCCACATCGGGGTAGCGCACTCGCTCAATCTCGCGTGCAGTGGTGCGGTGACTCGCACCAAGACCACCGCCGACGGATACTTCAAGCCGGGCGTCGACTTCTACGACGAGGGCGGGCGCAAGGGACAGGCGCTCATGCTCCAGGAGTTCGCGGCCGAGCACAACGTCAAAATGGTAGCTATGTCGATCAGTGGTAACGACTTCAAGTTCGCGCCCATCTTCGAGGCGTGCGTGAAGGCCTTCCTGGTCCCAGTCCTCAAGCCTCACTGCAAGGACGATGCCACCGTGCAGGGTTACCTGTCGGAGTCCGCGCAGCAGGTGGTGCGCGGCGACACGACGACGGCGATCCTCAACGTAGCGAAGGCCATGGCGAATGCCGGCTACGAGGATTCTGAGTGGACCCTAGTTCTGCAGCTCTATCCGCAGCCGCTCCCCGCCTCGGAGAACATGCGCTACGGCTC
>CAJBMR010000417.1 GCA_903954205.1 uncultured bacterium
ATACGCCAACATCGGATACGCCCTCCTCGGTCGCGTGATCGCGCAGGTCACCGGCCGGGACTATCGCGATGTCGTGAGGGAACGACTCCTCGATCCGCTCGACATGACGTCATCGACCTTCGATGTGACGTCGACGGTTGAGCGCGTGATCGGCATGCACCCCGTCGCATCTGGACTGGTCCAGCAGGCCGAGGGTCCCTCGGGCGCGTTCAGCCCGATGGGCGGGCTCTGGAGCACGGTGGCCGATCTCGCCCGATGGGTCGGCTTCCTCGAGACTGCGTGGGCGGATGCACCCGACACCGGCCCCCTCGGGCGATGGTCGCGCCGCGAGATGCAGCGCCCGCACATCACTGTGGGCCGCGAAGCAGATGGTTCCCTCGACTCCTACGGCCTGGGTCTGCGCGTCTCGGATCACCCGGACCTCGGGCGTTTCGTCCACCACAGCGGTGGCTACCCGGGCTTCGGTTCGCATATGCGCTGGCACCCCGACACTCGCTGGGGGATCGTCGCGCTGGGCAACCGCACCTACGCGCCGATGCGCCCCGTGTGCGCGGAGATCCTGGAGGAGATCGTCAGGGACGAGGCACCCGAGGCCGCGCGTGCGCGTGCCATCGAGCGACTGTGGCCGCAGACCGAGCGGGCCATGGCCCTCGCGGAGTCGCTCCTCGCGGACTGGGATGACGCGGCCCTCGACGCCATGGCCGCGATGAACCTCGATTTGGACCAGTCGCGAGTGGAACGCCGCGGGGCCTGGCAGGCACTTGCCGCGGGTACGGCGCGGCGCGACGCGTCGAGCGTGACGTCACGGAGCCCCGCCCACGCGCGGTGGACGGTCGTCACGGAACGCGGAGCGGTCGAGCTCGACGTGCTTCTCACGGCCGAGCGAGAGCCACGGATCCAGGCGCTCACGGCTCGCGCTCTGGGCTAGGCATTCCCTCTGCCCTAGGACACCCCTGCTTCCGTGCGCTTCTTGCGCGGGTGCTTGGCTGCTCCCGTACGGCGTTGACCTAGTCGACCGCGTGGGCCGACCCGATCCGAGGAGTGGGAATGGCCTGGGTACTCCTCGTCCTGGCCATCGCCGCCGAGGTCGTGGGGACCTTGTCGCTCAAGGCAAGTGATGGCTTCTCGCGCCTGTGGCCTTCGGTCGCCGTCGTCGTGGGTTATGGCCTTGCCTTCACCCTCCTCGCCTTCGCGCTCAAGACCCTTGATGTCGGCCCGGCGTACGCGCTCTGGGCTGGCCTTGGCACGGTCGGCGCTGCCATCGGCGGCTGGCTGATCTTCAGCGAGCGGATGAACCTGCTCACCATCTCCGGCATCGCCATCGTGATCATCGGTGTCGTCGCGATCACCCTGGGTGAATCCCGGGCATGACCGAGCACGTCGGGCGCACCGAACGACTCGTCATCTCCCGCATGTCATTGGAAGACGCGGAGGGCCTGCACGACGCGCTGGCCGGGCCCGAAGTCGGCCGCTATCTCGGTGGCCCTGATGTCGGCGACCTCGACGACGTACGCCGGCGCATCGCGCACGTGCTCACTGGCCCGGACGACCCGGATCAGACATGGGTCAACCTGACCCTGCGCGAAGCCGACGGCACCGTCGTCGGTCGACTCGAAGCCACCGTGAATCCGGGATGGGCAGAGGTTGCCTGGGTCCTTGGCACTTCCTGGTGGGGTCGTGGCTATGGGACCGAGGCCGCCGCGTGGTTGTCGGGGTACCTCGAGGACGTCTTCGGCATCAGTGAGCTATGGGGCACGGTGCACCCGGATAACGCCGCATCGATTGCCCTCATGCGACGGTTGGCGATGACGGAGCAGGTTGAGCCGTTTGCCCGACCGCTGCAGTCGTGGGATCCCGGCGACCTCGTCTTCGCGAGACGCGAGGCCTAGGTCCTGGGGCAGAAGAACTCGACCGCGATGCCGTCGGGATCACGGGCTGTCACGGCCCAGGCGTAGGGCGCCTCCTCGACCGGGCCGCGTGCGACGCCAAGATCATCGAGCCTCGTGGCCCACGCACGCACCTCATCCTCTGATGCACAGGCGAGACCGATGTGATCGAGGCCGACGCGCCGCGCGTCGAAGGCGTCTCCCGGTGCGGTTGCCTCGTGCGCCGTGACGCCGATGACGAGGCCGTCGGGCCAGGCCATCCGGATCCGGTGCCAGCCGTCGCCCGCGCGGGTGATGACGTCGGCCGGTCCCAGGACGCGCTCGTACCACTCGGCCGACCGCTCGGCATCGAGCACCGTCAGGGTGACGTGGTGGACGGTCACGCGGGATCGCTGATTCCCTCGCGGAATGAGCTCGCCGGATAGGTCCCGAGCACGCGCAGGAACGCCGTATAGAACGCGAGCTCCTCGAGTGCCAGCGCTAGGGGTCGCTCATCGGGATGCCCCTCGACATCGGCGTAGAACTGGGTCGCCGAGAAGGAGCCTCCCAGCTGATAGCTCTCTAGCTTCGTCATGTTGACGCCGTTGGTGGCAAAACCGCCCATCGCCTTGTAGAGGGCGGCGGGCACATTGCGCACGCGGAAGACGAACGTCGTGATCACAGGGCCGGAGTCCGCTGGGGGTATGGCGGCTTCGCGGGCGAGGACGAGGAAGCGCGTGGTGTTGTGGTGCTCGTCCTCGACGTCGCGCGAGAGCACGTCGAGGCCATAGAGCTCAGCGGCGAGCAGGGGCGCCAGCGCTGCAACGGCGGGGTCGCCGGCCTCGGCGATTTCGCGCGCGGCTCCGGCAGTGTCGTCGGCTACAACCGAGCGCCACCCGTGGTCGCGGATGAACTGCCGGCACTGGCCCAGGGCATGCGAGTGGCTGCGCACCGTGGTGATGCCCGCCTCGCTGGCTCCTGGTACAGCAAGGAGCGCGAAGTGGATAGGCATGAAGTGCTCGCCGATGATGTGCAAGCCCGACTCCGGGAGCAGGTGGTGGATGTCGGCCACGCGACCGGCGATCGAGTTCTCCACCGGGATCATCGCCAAATCGGCGCGTCCCTCGTCCATGGCCACGAAGACGTCCTCGAAGGTCGCGCAGGGGACCGACTCCGCACCCGGG
>CAJBMR010000418.1 GCA_903954205.1 uncultured bacterium
CCACCTCCGGTGAGGTGCTCGGCCAGCACGCAGGTGCCTACGCCTTCACCATCGGTCAGCGCCGTGGCCTGGACTTGCGTGAGCCCGCGCCTACAGGGAGTCGCAGGTACGTCGTCGACATCGATCCGGTCGAGGGCCGCGTCTTCGTGGGCGAGGAGCAGTTGCTCGCCAGGACCACGATCGAGGCGCGCGATCCCCTGTGGTGCGGCCCATCGCCGCGAGAGGGTGCGCGCGTGAGCGTGCAGATCCGCGCGCACGGTGAGGCGATCCACGCCACGGTCGAGGCCGACGGCGACCGGGTGATCGCACGCCTCGACGAGCCCGCGCGCGGTGTGGCGCCCGGTCAGGCGATGGCGATGTACGACGGCACGCGCGTTATCGGCTCGGCCACCATCGTGCGTCGATGAGCGACATCGACATCGCTCCCGCGGCCGCCACGGGAATCGGCAGCCTCCCCGGCACCGATTCGCATGAGTGGTGCACGACGGTTGCCGGCGAGCTTCCCGATTTCCCGCACGTCCCGGAGCTACCGGCCCGCGGTCCTGGCGCCGACCTGATCGGCCGCACGATGGCGCTGCTCGCCGAGGTGGCCCCGGACATGGCGGTCGAGACCACCCCCGTGGGCTGGCGCTTCGCTGATGCCCCGGGAAGAGTCATGGCGCGTGCGCGCTCCTGGCTCGGCGAAGACCTTGATGGCATCGAGGGAGCACTCGTCGGTCGTCGGGGACCGCTCAAGGCGCAACTTGCCGGGCCCTGGACCCTCGCCTCTGCCGTGGAGATGCGTGGTGGCGAGCGGGCTGTGCGTGATTACGGTGCCTGCCGCGACATCGCTGAGGCACTGGCCGAGGCGGCGGCCCGACATGTCGCGGAGATTCGACGTCGACTGCCCGGCGCAGAGGTCGTGCTCCAACTCGATGAGCCCTCTTTGCCGTCCGTCCTCGCGGGTGGAGTCACGACCGCGAGCGGCCTGGCGACGTACCGCTCTGTCGATGCTGCTCGCGTGCAGTCGCACCTGGGCTGGGTCATCGATGCCATCGCGGCGCAGGATGCGATGCCCGGAGTGCACTGCTGCCACCCGCTCGTGCCCGTCGACCTGCTGCGCCGCGCGGGCGCGCGCATGATCTCCGTCGATCCCTCGGTGCTCGAGGTCGCGCAGGAGGAGCCACTCGGCGAGGCCCTGGAGGCCGGCATCCACCTGCTGCTCGGTTATGCGCCGTCGCTGCCGCAGTCCGTGCCGGGCCCGCAGGCCATCGCCGAACGCATAGCCGGACGTGCCCTGGAGCAGTACTCCCGCTGGGGCATTCCTGCCGACAGGGCCAACGCGCACGTCGCCCTCACCCCGGCCTGCGGGCTCGCGGGCGCCGATCCCGCGTGGGCGCGGCTCGTCTACGCCGCGCTCGGGATCGCCGGCCGGTTGGTGCGGGATGATGCGCCCGTGGAGCAAGCGGAGTCATGAGCGTCCCGGCCAAGGCGCGCGCTCGCTGGGGCGAGCTCGTCGACGCCATCAACGAGGCGCGGGAGCGCTACTACCTGCACGACAAGCCGACGCTGTCGGACGAGGAGTACGACACGCTCTACCGCGAGCTTGTCGAACTCGAAGCGAAGCACCCGGAGCTGGCGTCGGGGGAGTCGCCCACGCAGACGGTCGGTGGATCGCGAGCAGAGATGTTCGAGCCCGTCGAGCACCTCTCGCGGATGTACAGCCTCGACAACGCCTTCTCAGTCGAGGAGGTGCAGGCGTGGGCCGCACGTGTCGACAAGGCAGTGGGGCAGCCCGACAGCGGCGGCTCCGCCGACGCGCCGGGCCAGATGCCGGCCATGCTTTGCGAGCTCAAGGTCGACGGCCTCGCGGTCGACCTCGTCTACGTCGACGGGCGCCTGCGCACGGTGGCCACGCGTGGTGATGGCCGCGTGGGCGAGGACGTCACCTACAACGCCTCCTTCATCGCCGGCATCCCCAAGTCGCTCGCGGGCAAGGAGCCACCCGCACTACTCGAGGTGCGCGGCGAGATCTACTTCCCGCTGACGGAGTTCGAGCGCATCAACGCCGAGCAACTTGCTCTCGGCGGATCACCGTTTGCCAATCCCCGCAACGCCGCGGCCGGCAGCCTGCGCCAGCGCATCGACCGCCGCCAGGACGATCTCTCCGACGTCGAGTC
>CAJBMR010000419.1 GCA_903954205.1 uncultured bacterium
CCGGAGGGCGACTATCAGGCCCACGGCGAGGCCGAGGAAGAGGAGCACGCTATCCGCATGCAACCACGCGACGGTGCGCGGATCCACACCGAATCGCGCCTCGGTATCCGCATCGCCTGAGTGCGGTCCGCTACCGGTCACGACCACACCGAGAATCACGACGACGGCGGTGACTGCCACGAGCGCCCAGCCGAGGAGTCTCACCTCGGGTCGGACCAAGCGCGTCACGGGCTGATCCCCGGGCTCACCTGCGCGATAGACGAGGACGACGCACCCGGCGATGATGGCGATCGAGACGAGGAAGTGGGTCGCCACCGCCCAGGGATTGAGGCCCGTGAGCACTGTCACGCCGCCGAGAACCGCTTGGACGATCGTTCCGATGATGGGGATGGCAGCCAGAGCAAGGACGGCGCCGCGCGCATCTCCCACGCGGCGCTGACGCCGCCACCAGGCCAGCGCGCCAACGATGGCCGCGACGGCGAGTGCGGCGAGCACGAAGGTGAGCAATCGATTGCCGAACTCGACGTACTTGTGCCAGGCCTCCTCCTGGCGAGTGGTGGGGACGTAGGAGCCCTCTACGCACTCGGGCCACGTGGGGCAGCCCAGGCCAGATCCGGTGAGGCGCACGACCCCGCCGGTCACGACGATCCCGATCTGGGCGACCAGGTTGGCCATAAAAATGCCGCGCAGCCAGCGCGGAGCTCGGGATTGTGCGTCGAGGGAGACGCTGGGGCGATCAGTGGTGTCCGCCGACATGCTTCGAGCCTATGCCGTCGCGGCCGTTTCAGCGCCAGCGGAAGGTGCGCGCGGCCACGAGCGCGCCCGCCAGGCCCCAGAGGACGACCACCGCGGCGTCGAGTGCCAGGGATGATCCACCGGCACCCACGGCTCCCGTCGACCATCGGAGGAGGTCGGCCAGGCCTGATGAAGGCAGGAGGGAGACCAACCCGGCCAGCGGTCCAGGGAGGGAGGTAGCCGGGAACGTCGTCCCGCCCACGGCAACAAGTGCGAGGAAGATCGCGTTGGCGAAGGCGAGGGTGGCCTCCGCGCGCACCGCCCCACCGAGGGCGAAGCCGATGGCGGCGAATGCTGCGGTGCCCAGTAGGGCGACCAACGGCAGGGCGATCGCGGTCGTTCCCGGGCGCCAGCCAAGCGCCATCGCTGTGATGACAAGGAGGATCATCTGAATAGCGACCATGCCCATGGTCGCGAGCGCGCGCGCACCGAGGATTCCGTTCCGCGAAAGAGGCGTCGTGGCGAGCATGAGAAGTGCCCCGGATCGTCGATCGAAGCCGACGCTGATGGCCAGCGAGGTGAAGGCGCTGGCGATGATCGCCACCGCGAGCACGCCGCCCAGGGCCTCCGGCACTCGTTCGGCGCCCGGAGGAGTCGAGAGGGGAATTGCAGGTACGAGGGTTACCCCGAGGAGCAGGGCTACGGGGATGATCAGGGTGAGGAGGAGCTGCTCGCCGTTGCGCATGAGGAGCCTGAGCTCGAAGGCGGCCTGGGTGATCATGGCTGCACCCCCGGCTCCTCGGTGAGCCGCCAGTAGGCGTCCGAGAGGGACTCCGCGCCCGCACTGAGGTTGCGTGGCTGTACGCCGTGCTGGGCACACCAGGAGGCCACCGTGGCGAGGATTTGCGGGCTCGCATCCCCGTCGATGCGATAGCGGCCGGGTGACACCTCTTCGACCCGAGAGCCCTCAGGCAGGGCCTGGACCAGGCTGGCGACTTCCAGGTGAAGGGGCCCGTCGAAGGTAACCCTTTCGGCGCCGTCAGAGAGGAGCGAAGCAAGCGAACCACTCGCGCGCATGCGTCCTCCCGCGATGACCGAAATGACATCGGCCAGGGCTTCGGCCTCATCCAACAGGTGAGTGCACAGGAGTACCGATCGGCCTCGGTCGCGCAATCCGGCAATGGCCTCCCACACGATCGAGCGTCCGCGCGGATCGAGCCCGGCTGTGGGTTCATCAAGGATCACGACATCCGGATCGCCGACCAGTGCGCACGCGAGGCTCACTCGACGACGCTCACCACCGGAGAGTCGCCTGATCGTCGTGCGCCCGAGTTGGTCGATACCGAGCATCTCGATGAGGGGCTGTGCGGTCGAGGATGCCCCGCGCAGGCGGGCGACATGGCGCACGATCTCGGCCGGTTGAGCACCGGTGGGCAGCCCGTCGTCCTGCACCATGACATTGAGACGGCGACGGGCGTCGAGGCGACCGGGAGTGCCTCCGAGCATCTCGGCATGACCGGAATCTGGACGAATGAGGCCCGCGAGGACGCCGACCGCCGTGGACTTGCCGGCCCCGTTGGGGCCCAGCAGGACCGCCACCTTGCCCGATGCGACCGTAAGATCCAGCCCCGCAAGGGCGGTCCGCCCGCCCGGATAGGCGACGACGACGCCCTCTAGCCGCGCTGCATCCACGTCCACAAGTCTCCCGCAGGGTCGGCCCGGCAGGGGCCGGGGTTGCACTCTGGAGGATTTGCGACACACTAGGGGTGTGAAATTCCCTAGCCCCGGTGCCGCGCGCGTGGCGCGCTCGCTCCTCGACGGCGGCCCTGCCACCGCGTCGGAGCTCGCCGGCCGCTTGGGCCACACCCCGACCGTCGTCCGCAGGCACCTGGACGCGCTTGTCGCCGAGGGTTTCGTCCGTGCCGACGACCAGCGACCTTTCGGCCCGACGCCGGTGCGCGGTCGCGGTCGGCCGGCGCGAGTGTTCTCGCTCACAGATGCGGGCAGTCACGCCTTCGATGTTGATTACGACGACCTTGCTGTCTCCGCGCTGGCGTACATCGATCGCACGTACGGCGAGGAGGCGGTCCTGGAATTTGCTCGCCAGCGCGCCCAGACGCTCGTCGAGCGGCACCGCGCGTCGCTCGCGCACGTTCCTGACACCCAGGTGCGTTTGACGTTGCTTGCTGATGGGCTCGCCCGCGATGGCTACGCCGCCACGACGGTCGAGACGGATACGGGCCCGCAGCTGTGCCAGCACCACTGCCCCGTGCGACATGCGGCCGTGCTCTACCCGCAGCTGTGCGAGGCCGAGACCGAGGCCTTCGAAGAGC
>CAJBMR010000420.1 GCA_903954205.1 uncultured bacterium
CACGGCGAGGTCGGCCTCGTTGAGCGCAGGTGCGAACTCCACCACCGCAGCGGGGCCGGAGCCGGTGACCGGATCGGCCGCGAAGGCGTGCAGAGCCGTTGAGGCGATGAGCATCATCGCGTGGACACGCGCATCCTCGAGGACGTTGCCTGCCCAGCGGTTGCGGGTCACCGTGGAGATGCCATCACCCAGGGTGATGGCGGTGCAGTCGGCAGCGAAGGGCTCATCGAGGATCGCCGATGTGTGGGCGAGGACCTCGTTGCCGCGCGGGGAACCCACGGCGAGCACAGCCGCCGGGGAGAGCTGCCGCGCGATCTGCGCAAGCGCACGTCCGGATGCCATCGGGGTGTAGTCGGCGACGCGCGGGTCGACCGCGACATGCGTCGTCGTGACACCGAACTCGCCGAGGCGAGCCGCCGCCGTGACGGCGTCGGCACCCACCATGACGGCCTGCACATCGGCGTCCAGGCCGCGCGCTGCAGCGACCGCCTGGAGCGAGAACTCGTCCAGGACTCCGCGATCGTGATCGACGTAGACGAGGATCATGTGAGCACTCCGATCTCCTTGAGGACTTCGACGATCTGGGGAGCCGCCTCCGCGCCACTGCCGAGGACCTTGGCGCTGCTGGTCTCCTGCGGGGGCAGGGCCAGCTTGACCTTCTCCATGCGTGCCGGACGCGACTCCGGGGTGACCGTGTCGAGCGGCTTCTTGCGCGCCTTGATGCGGCCGGGCACCGAGGGGTAGCGCGGGATGTTGACGCCGTCCTTGACCGCGATCACCGCGGGCAGGGTGACCTCGTAGACCTCGCGCTCGGATCCGACGACGCGCTCGCAGCGCGCAACGCCGCCCTCGACGCTGAGCCCCTTGACGTTGGTGACGATCGGCCAGCCGAGGGCGTGGGCGATGCGCACGCCGACCTGGTAGCCGGACGTATCCGCTGACTCGGTGCCGACGATGACGGCGTCGAAGTTGGTCTCGTCAGCAGTGATCGCGGCCGCGAGAGCGGCTGCAGTGGCCTGGCCATCCCAGTCCATGCCGTCGGTCTCGAGTAGCACGCCGCGGTCGACGCCCACCGCCATGACCTCGCGGATCTGCTCCGCGGAGTCGGCGGTGCCGAGGGAGAACGCGATCACCGACCCGTCACCCTCGGCGAGTTGGACGGCGGCCTCGACCGCGCACTCCTCGTGCGGGCTGAGGGTCCAGCCCATGGCGCTGCCGCTCGTGTCGATCGCGGTCTCGTCGGCTGTGAGGCTCCACTTGCCGGGTGAGAGCGGGATTCGCTTGATGCAGACGGCGATGTTCACGACATGATCCGCTCGTTGGCCGGGTCGAAGATGGCGCCGGAGCCCTCGACGGTGACGGGGTACTGGTCACCGAGGTACTCCACGACCAGGTGCGTGCCGGGCGAGGAGTACTCCGGGGGCAGGTACGTCATAAGGACGTGCTTGCCGACTGACGGCGCCGAGCCTGCCGAGGTGACGTAGGAGCGACGACCATGTGAATCGGTGATGGGCTGGCCGTCCTTGGTGAGGATCGGCTCGCCACCGAGCATGTAGCGCTTCTCACCGGTGGACGACGTGTGGTCGTCGACCGTGAGCAGGCACATCGTGGCCGCGGGTGCCGCCTCGCGATGGCGCAGGTGCGACTCCTTGCCGATGAAGTCCGCTTCCTTGATCTTCTTCGGGCTCATGCCGGCCTCGACGACGGTGAAGTCGCCCTCGAGCTCGGGACCGTACGCGCGGTAGCCCTTCTCGAGGCGACCGGTCGTGCCGTAGACGCCGATGCCGACGGGGATGAGGCCATGGGCCTGGCCCGCTGCCCAGATTGCGTCCCACACCGGCCCGCCATCGGCCATGGGGACGTAGATCTCCCAGCCGAGGTCGCCGACGTAGGAGATGCGCGAGGCGAGCACGGTCTTGCCCGCGATCGTGATCTCGCGGCAGGTGCCGAAGCTGAAGCCCTCATGGCTCACGTCAGCGTCGGTGACGGCCGACAGGATCGCGCGAGCGTTCGGGCCCCACAGGCCGATGGTGGAGATGTCGTCGGTGAGGTTGGTGAAAGTCGCACCTTCAGCGGCGTTGTCCTTGAACCACTTGAGGTCGCTCATGCCGTGCGCACCGCCGGTGACCACGCGGAAGTGATCATCGCCGAGGCGCATGACGGTGAGGTCGGAGCGGAATCCACCGTTGGGGGCGAGCACCGGGGTGTAGACGACCTTGCCCACGGCGACGTCCATCTGGCGCATGCACACGCGCTGCACGGTCGCGAGCGCGCCCGGGCCGGTGATGTCGAAAAGTGCGAAGGCCGTGAGGTCGACCAGGCCCGCGGTCTCGCGCATCTGCAGGTGCTCGGCGTTGATGATGGGCGACCACCAGCGCGACTCCCACTCCGAGGTGCGCGGCATGACTGCATCGCCGTACTTCTCGAGGAGTCCTGAATTGGACTCGTAGTAGAAGGGGCGCTCCCACTGGACCGTCTCGTAGAAGACGGCGCCGAGGGCCTTCTCGCGCTCGTAGTACGGCGAGAGACGAACCTCGCGGTTTGACGCCCACTGCTCCGCGGGGTGCACGATGCCGTAGGTCTTGTTGAAGCCCTCCGACGTGCGGTCCTTGATGTGCTTCGTCGTCGTTTGCCCGGGGTAGAAGCGGGCGATGTCGGAGGCGTGCAGATCGATCTCGGGCTGGCCGAGCACCATCCACTCGGCCATGGCGCGTCCGACACCCGGACCCTCCTTGACCCACACCGCGGCCGCGGACCACAGACCCTTGACCTCGGGCGTCTCGCCGAGAATCGGCATGCCGTCGGGGGTAAGGGAGAGCAGGCCGTTGATGGCGTACTTCTCCTGCGCGTTCTCGTCGCCGACGATCTCGGGCATGAGCTCGAGTGCGTGCTCGTCCTGATCGGCGAAGTCCTCCGGGGTGAAGGGGAACTCGGTGGGGGAGAGCGCGGCCTCGGCGTTCGAGGGGATGTCCTCTGCGTCGTAGAGGATCGGGCGGTGGGCGTAGGAGCCGATCTCGAGGCCTGTGCCGTGCTGACGCTCGTACATGTTGGTGTCCATGTCGCGGACGATGGGGTACTCGAGATCGCCCTTGGCGTCGGCGAACATCGCCACGGGGCCGATGTCCTTCATCTGGTGCACCGCGGGGGTGAGCGGGATCTCGGCACCGGCCATGGCCGCGATCTGGCGGCTCCAACACCCGGTGGCGATGACGACGTACTCAGCCTCGATCGTGCCCTGATCGGTGACGACCGCCTTGATTCGGCCGTCGGTGACGGTGAGGTCCTCGACCTCGACATTGGCGAAGGACTGCAGGGCGCCCATCTCGATGGCCTTCTCGCGCATGAGCGTGCCGGCGCGCAGGGAATCGCACACGCCGACGCCCTTGGTGTAGAAGCCGCCGAGGATGACGGTCTCATCAATGAAGGGCACCATCTCCTTGACCTCATCGGGAGTGAGCAGACTCATGTCCTCGATACCCCAGGACTTGCCCGAGGTGATGCGGCGAGTGAGCTCCTGCATGCGCTCAGGCGTGCGCGCGACCTCGATGCCGCCGGACTCGAAGACCGTGTCGAGCTCTTTGTACTGCGCGAGGCTGTCGAGGGTGAGCTGCGCCATCTCCTTGTTGTGGTCGACGAGGAAGATGAAGTTGGACGCGTGACCGGTGGAGCCACCGGGATTGGGCAGCGGGCCCTTGTCGATCTGGACGATGTCGCGCCAGCCCAGGCGCGCCAGGTGGTAGGCCACGGAGTTGCCCACGATGCCTGCGCCGATGACGACGCACTTCGCCTTGCTCGGCAGACTGCTCATCCTTCTTCTTCCTCTCGGTGTGGCTGATCGTGCTTTAGATAGCCCGGCGTACCTCGGCCTCGAAGCCGTGGACGTGGGAGGACATGACCTCGGCTGCCCGGTCGGCGTCGCCGTCGCGGATGGCCAGGAGGAGATCCCTGTGCTCCGCCACCGCATCCTCGAGGTGCATGACCCGGTCGAGGGCGAGGAACCAGATGCGCAGAGCGTGCATGTAGTGCTGGTCGCACATCGACTGGAGGAAGTCGTTGTGCGCGCAGTGGTAGACGTGGTGGTGGATGCGCTGATCAAGTTCGATGAGGGCGCGCATGTCAGGCGCGGCGGCGATCGCGTCGATGTCGGCGAGGAGGACGTCGATGACGATCAGGTCGTCGTCGGTACGCCGCTCCGCGGCCAGGCGGGCGGCGAAGGGCTCCATCGCCTCGCGCACCTCTGACAGGGATGCCAGGTCGCGCGGATCGAGGGCGGCGACGAACATCCCGCGGCGTGGGTAGACCTCGACGAGGCGCTCGTGGGCGAGTGTGCGCAGGGCCTCGCGGATGGGGGTGCGGCCCAGGCCCAGGCGCGCCTGGAGCTCGGGCTCGCTGAGCACGGACCCGGGCGGGAGCTCGAGGGTGACGATGAGGGCCCGGATCTCGCGGTAGGCCAGGTCCGCCTGCGACTCCCCGCCCCGGAAGTCGGGCTGAACGAGGACGGCGGAGGTCATGGGGAGAGATATATCAGTTATGCGGGGAGTTGTACATCAGAGTCCGCAGGCGGGGTCCGAGGTCCGTGGCCCTGCTGGATCCGGTCCCTGCCCCCGGAGGGAGTTCGTCATCCTCCGACGCGCGCGGGGGAGGGTAGGGCGCGTCGGGAGATGACAAGGCCGCTTGAGGAACGGAAGCAGGACGGGGTCAGGGGAGGAGGTGAGCCAGGGCCGGGCTGAGGCGGCCGGGGGCGTCGACGATCTCCAGTGGCAGGCCGAGGCGCTTGGCCGCCCGCTCAGCCGCGCGCTCCAGGTCGGGAGTACGCCGACCCGCCAGCCAGACCACCCGCGAGTAGTGGCGGAAGTAGTCGTCGCGGAGGTCGGGGTAGCGGTCGAGCCCGAGCTCGCGCCAGACGACCCGGTCGAAGGACAGCACGAGGAAGTCGGTGAGCACGTAGGTGA
>CAJBMR010000421.1 GCA_903954205.1 uncultured bacterium
GAAGTCCAGTTCAGGGGTGTCCATGAGGCGGACGCTACCTTGCGCGCGCGTGTCTCCCGGACCTGGGCGAGATCAGCGCTGGCCGGATAAGCGGGGTCGGTAGATCGCTGATCGGGAGCCGACTGAGAGCACAATGACAGTGCGGTCTTCCTTATCGATTCGGTAGAGGACCCGATAGGTGCCCAAGCGCGCGCTGTGTGTGCCCTCGTATGGCGGTCGCAGTGCTTTGCCCACGCGGTGAGGACTTGCGAGGAGTGGACCCGTGATGAAGGCATACGCAGCAAAGGCGATGGCCTCCGGAAGATCTGCCGTGAGTGCGCGTCGAGCGGCCCCGGTGAGTCGTAGTTCGTACCGGGATGTCATGCCCACAACACCGCGCTAGTCGGCTGACGAGCGACGCCGACGCATCGCTTCTGCCAAGTCATCCGCGTTGGTGAGGCGACCTGCGGCGATATCGGCCTCTGCCTCGGACAACTGGCGACGAAGGTCTTCGTCACCGAGCACCGCGATGGTCTCTTCGAGGCTCTCGAGCTCGTCCACGGACAGGAGCACCGCAGCGGGGCGTCCGTGCACGGTGATCGTGATGCGCTCATGCTGGGTCCCCACCCGCTGGACAAACTCGGACAGATGGGCCTTTACCTCGGCCAGGGGCGCGGAAGACATGGTCAGAAGTATGACTAGTTGGCCGTCACCCGTCCAGGGGCGCAGATGCGCCATCATGCGGCCGCGGACTCGGGCACGCGGACCAGGGCGCCCGAGCGCGTGCGCGAGAGCACGCCGATGGTCTCGATGCCCAGGGCCACCGAGACGAGCCCGAGGGCGCTCATCCACCTTCGATCGATGTCATTGATCGCGGGGGAGCCCAATCGATGCGCGACAACTCCGATCCGGAGCACAGCACTATCCCCGTCTGAGCTTTGGCCGTCGACGTCGAAAGGATCACGATCGTCGTCGTAGTCGTCGTAGGCGTAGGGATCAGCTTCGCTCACCGCAGCATCGAGCTGCGCGATGACACTGGCGAGCACGCCGAGGCAGGCCTCCTCCTCTGGGGCGGGAGGTCCGTCGGGGATCACGACGACGACCGGGGCGGGAGCGCCGTCGAGCTCCGCCACGATGACGACCGTGCCCTCACGGCGCTCCTCCACGGGGATGTGGTCGGCCGCGAAGAGCAGGGGGTCGCGCAGGGATTCAGCGCGGAGCTGATCGTGGGACAGGTGGGACCAGCGGCGGCGAAAGGCGCCGGGATCGTCAAAGGCATTTCGCTTCATGGCGGAAGCATCGGCGCACTCCCCTGTGGAAGGTGCCTGCGCTCCACAGGGACTTCGTGTTAGGCGAGTGCGACACTCGTGACATGACTTGGCGCGCGGTTGCTGTCGCCGCGGTGATCATCACCATCGTGGTGTACGCCGTGGGGTCGGGAGCCTTGGTTTCCACGGGGAGCACGTGGTACCTCGCGCTCGACAAGCCCGCGTGGCAGCCACCCTCCTGGATCTTCGGGCTGATCTGGC
>CAJBMR010000422.1 GCA_903954205.1 uncultured bacterium
ACCCGCGCGCTCAGTCGCTGCAGTTAGTGGAGCGGCCCAACTTTTCGCCAGTTGTCGCGACTTCGGCGTGTAAGGAAGTCGCGATAACTGGCGAAAAGTTGGGCCGCTCCACTAACTGCAGCGACTAAGCGCGCGGGTGATGCGTTCAATGACGTCGTGGGGGCGATGAATGAGTTCTTCCCACGTGCAGCGCACCACCCAGTAGCCCGCGGCTTCGAGGTCCGACTGCCGTTGCTTCTCCTGCCAGGGAGTCTGATCGGCGTACTTCATGGCGCCGTCCGCCTCGAGGATGACGCGGTCGCCAATGAGGAAGTCGGCCCGATACCGTCGGCCGCTCGCCCCGTGGACCCATTCCTGGGGGCGCGGTCTCGGCACACGCGCATGGGTGAGTGCCGCCCAGGCGATGGCTTCTAGGGCTGTCTCCACGAGCGGTTCAGTGTCAGGAAGCACGTCGTAGAACCACCTCATGCCGTGAGCATTGACCACTTGGGCCATGCAGCGGAGCTGCGCCAACAGTGCGTCTCGGAGAACACGGGAGCGCGCGGCTTCCGTGACTGCCGCCTCCGGGGCATCGTCCGAGACGATGTGGAGGCGGATGTGGGCACGCAGGGCTCCGCAGAGGGGGACCAGAGCTGACGCACGCGATCTGCCCACGTCTCTGACAACGTCGAGGCCAGTCCTCAAGGGAGTGGTGACGGCTACTCCGGAATCAGAAGGGCACCTGGTCAGAGGGTCGACGTGGAGGATGTGCTCCTCCGACAGATCCCCGACCCTGATCCGAAGTCCACTTCGAGTGCCCTGTCGCACTCCTGCTCCGTGGGCGACGATCAGAGTGAGGGATGCTGGGGGCAGGGCTCCTTGATGGCCGAAGACCGGAATTCCCCAGAGGTCAGCTGCGGAGCGACCTCCGATTGCGGCGCGGATCCCGCGGCCTGCCAGGTCCTCGATGAGATGCCTCGCGAGGGCATAGTCGTCATCACCACTGGAGTAGATGCCACGACTCTCACGTCGGATCGCCCCGGCGCGGGTTGCGGTGATGAGCGAGGAATGGCTCACTCCCGCGGTTGTGACCAAGTCGGTCGTGAAGGCCTGGGCACCAAAGTGCTGCCGCACCGCGGCGGCAGCCTGATGGTTCTCTCGTCTGGGCATGCCTCACCTTCACCGCCAGAGCGCTGGCCACGGCGAGGGTGGGCTCGTCTGGGGATGGAGGCGGAATCGATGCTCTGTGGAGATTGCCAGACCGAGACTTTTCGCCAGTTATCGGGACTTCGCCGCGTAAGGAAGTCGCCATAACTGGCGAAAAGCGGGCGGAGGAAACGGACCCGACGAGCTGTCGGAAAGCGGTGGGGACGTACTTAGCCGACGACGGGGGCGAGACCGGCGGCGCGACGTGGCGCATCGGCATCACCGCACACGACGAGCCAGTTGGCGAGGAGCTGGTGGCCACCCTCGGTGAGCACGGACTCCGGGTGGAACTGCACTCCTTCCACCGCGAGCTCACGGTGGCGCAGGGCCATGATGACGCCGCTATCAGTAGTGCCCGTCACCTCGAGGACGTCGGGCACAGTGTCCGGGCGTACGGCGAGAGAGTGATAGCGCGTCGCCGTGAAGGGCCGGGGGAGCCCGGCCAGCACGCCCTCTCCGCGATGCTCGACGAGGGAGGTCTTGCCGTGCAGCAGCTCGGGTGCGCGATCGACCACTCCGCCGTAGACGGCTGCAATCGCCTGGTGGCCCAGGCACACGCCCAGGATCGGGACCTCGCCGGCGCATGCGCGCACGACCTCCATGCAGACACCCGCGTCCTCGGGTGTGCCCGGGCCGGGTGAGAGCAGGATTCCGTCATAGGCGCGGGCTTCCTCGACGGTGACCTCGTCGTTGCGGCGTACGTCGACCTCGACACCCAACTGGCCTAGGTACTGGACCAGGTTGAATACGAACGAATCGTAGTTGTCGATGACCAGGATGCGCGTCATGGGATCGCCGTGCGCGGAGACGCGGCTAGCGCCACTTGGTGGAGATGATGAATCCCGCGGTGATGAAGGAGAAGCCGATGAGCACGTTGACCAGTGCGTTGTAGGCACCGCCGATGGAGTTCATGATGGGGATATCGGCACCGGCGATGTAGAAGACGACGATCCACAGCAGGCCGACGACGAAGAGCGTGACCATCGTGGGTGCGACCCACGGAGCGGATCCGATCTTGACCGGATTGCGATCATTCTTGTCGGGAGGCGGGGTGTAGTCGTCGCGCTTACGGCCCTTGGACTCCGGCACGCTGGGTCTCCCTCCACGCACGAGCCCCTCGGCCCGCGATCGCATCGAGCGAGCCGCTTGGCCCGCATCGCACTTCCCACAGGGTACCCAGGAACGGACAGTGAGTTCCGGGCGGTCGATGTCCGCCAATTACACAGTTGTAGTTCTCCCCAATTGGGGAAACCCTGTGGATAAGTCCTTTAGGCCACGCCTAGCGGGGCCAGCATTGTCCACAGTTGCCCCGTACGCCACATCGTCACCACAACCAGTGCGCCCAGGATCGCGAGCACCCCAAGGGCCTGCCACAGCCCTCGCACGGAGCGGAAGGGCGACGGCGTCCAGACGAAGACTGCCGCCACCAGAGCGCCCACGACCAGGCCGCCGAAGTGCGCGCGCCAGTCGACCTGGGGGCTGATGAAGCCGATGACGACGTTAATGCCCAGCAGGATGAGCACCTGCGTGATGTCCCAGCGCAGACGTCGGCCGGCGACCACATAGGCGCCCATGAGTCCGAAAATCGCCCCGGAAGCGCCCACCGACACCGTGCGCGGGTCGGAGAAGACGTAGGAGGCGACGCTGCCGCCCAGCGCGGCCACGACATAGAGCACCGTGAAACGCACGTGCCCCAGCACACGCTCCAGTGTTGGTCCGAGCATGAAGAGGACGTACATGTTGAAGGCGATGTGCAGCCACGAGCCGTGGAGGAACGCCGCGGTGAGGAGCCGCCACCACTCGCCATAGAGAGTGATGCCGAAGGGCCACATGCCGAAGTCCTCGGCTACCGCGTCAACGCCCGCAGCGAACTGCCACAGGAAGACCGCGACGGTGATGCCGATGAGAGTCCACGTCACGTAGGGCTTCGTGATGACCCCGCCGCCCGCGACGGTGACGGGCTGACGCACCGTGCGTGCGGCCTCTCCCACGCAGTCGGGGCACTGGAATCCCACCGATGCCGAGCGCATGCACTCAGGGCAGATCGGGTTGTCGCAACGCGTGCAACGGATATAGGTGCTCCGCTCCGGATGCCGATAGCAGCCCGGTGCGGGGGGCGGCGAGCTCGCTGGCACGCCGGGAGGCTGGGTCACCCGCGCGTGACGGTGACGCCCGTGATCTCGACCGGCGTCACCGGTCGGTCCTGCGCTCCCGTGGACACCGCGGCGATCGCGTCGACGACGTCGCGCGACGGCTGGTCGGCAACCTCACCGAAGATCGAGTGCTTGAAGTTGAGCCACGAGGTGGGCGCCACCGTGACGAAGAACTGCGAGCCGTTGGTGTTGGGGCCGGCGTTCGCCATCGCGAGCAGGTAGGGGCGATCGAACTGCAGCTCGGGGTTGAACTCATCCGCGAAGCGGTAGCCCGGGCCGCCGGTGCCGGTGCCGAGCGGGTCGCCGCCCTGGATCATGAATCCCGGGATGACCCGGTGGAAGATCGTGCCGTCGTAGAGCGGCTTGGTCGTCTTGGTCCGCGCCTGCGGATCGGTCCACTCCTGCGTGCCCTCGGCGAGCCCGACGAAGTTCTTCACCGTCTTGGGTGCCTGGTCGGGGAAGAGGATGACGTTGATGTCGCCCATGGACGTGTGCAGCGTGGCCTTGAGATCGGATTCCGGCATGGCCAGATCCTCCCACGGCACTCACGGAACGCGCTCTCACGGGGTCGGG
The DNA here is from genome assembly GCA_903954205.1 of uncultured bacterium. Classification (GTDB taxonomy): domain Bacteria; phylum Actinomycetota; class Actinomycetes; order S36-B12; family S36-B12; genus Mxb001. The sequence continues at coordinate 3,912 of CAJBMR010000422.1, forward strand.
CGCGGCCTGGTCGGGTGGGGACTAGGCAGATGCGGCGCGAGCCTGGTCGATGGCGTCGAGGAAGACCTCGAGCGGCTGTGCACCCGAGACTCCGTAGGCGCGGTCGATGACGAAGAAGGGCACGCCGTTGGCTCCGAAGGTGCGGGCGAGGACCTGGTCCTGCACGACCTGATCGAGGTACGCCGTGCTCGCGAGCATCTCCCGCGCGGCATCGGCATCGAGACCGACTTCTGCCGCAAATGCGACAAGGTCGTCGGTGGTAAAGACACCACGGCCCTGCTCGAAGTACGCCGAGTACATCGCCTCGAGGAGTTGCTGTGCAGCATCGTTATTGGGGCCCGGCGGCCCGGTGGAGCCGTCCCTGTCGGGCCTATCCTGCGCCCACAAAGCCAGTCGGTGGGCGTCGCGAGTGTTGCCGGTCATGCACCGCTCGAGGTGGTAGTCCAGGCCTTCGGCCGCCGCCACCTCGGTGACATTCGCCATCATCGCAAGTGCTTCATCTCGGCTCACGCCGTACTTCGCGGCCAGGTGGTCGATCGTCGGCTCAGTGTCGGTGCTCGCCGTCGGGTCGAGCTGGAAGGCTCGGTGCACGATCTCGACCTCGTCGGTCAACCCTCGCTCGGCCAGCGCAGCCTGCAGGCGTCGCTTGCCGATGTAGCACCAGGGGCACACGACATCGGCCCAGACTTCGATCCGCATGGGCGCAGTCAAACACGCACGGATTCAGGAGAGACGTGGAGGCTAGGGGACTCGAACCCCTGACTTCTGCCTTGCAAAGGCAGCGCTCTACCAGCTGAGCTAAGCCCCCTGAGGACCCCCCGATATTACGGGATCGCCATAGCTTCCCTG
>CAJBMR010000423.1 GCA_903954205.1 uncultured bacterium
CGCCGACCTTCGCGCGCTTGCGGCCCGGCTAGCCGATCTCGACGCGATCCTGCTTGCTCAGGCGGCACTTCCCGATGAGACGGTGGACTTCATCGACGAAGAGGGGCCACGCAGCGCTCAGCGGTCGACGATCCTCTCGCAGGCCTGCCTGCACGCCACCGAGCATCGCGCCCAGATCGCCTGCGCCCTCGAGGTGACCGGTCAGGGTGGAGTCACCCTCGACGACTATGACCTTTGGGCGTTCGAGTCACACGAGCGAAGCGCATAACCATCCCGCAGCAGGGACACGGGATCGTTGCCGTGGGCTTCCCCGTCAGATCGTTCAGTCCTTTTCCACTGCGTGCTTGATGTCGTCGATGACCTCGTCGGCCTTGTCGGCAACGTCGTGCACAACTCCCTTGACGTCCCCTGACAACTGATCAGCCTTGCCTTCATCCTGGAGCTTCTCATCATCCGTGAGGATCCCTGCCGCTTCCTTGATCTTGCCCTCGACCTGATCCTTGTTCATTGCCATAGCAACTCCTTCGTGTGCCTGGTTGTGATCCGCTGGATCGAGCGGCGAGCGAGTCGCCGACCGCTGTCACTGGGGATGGCCGTGTAGTGCTGTTCACTGCCATCAGGAAGGCGTGAAGTCCGGTGATCGCTCATGCCCATTCACGCGGGGACAACCGCTCAGCCTCACGTCCGGCCCCTCGTCCATTGGGCGCCTTGGGACGGCAGGAGTCAAGGCTGTCGCCCGTCAGATCGCCAGCATTCCTGCCCGTGCTGTCAGTCGAGGCCACCCTCGGCGACTTTGACCATTGAACGTTCGAGTCAGGCGCGTGCCGCGCGTGACAATCGATGGGTGCTGAATCCATTCGTTGACGACGACATCCCGCAGGATGCGCAATCCCTTGTCCTGCTGGGCACGCTTCTAGGAGTGATGTTCAGCGGCATGCTTGTGCTCTTCATCGCTGGAGAGATACTCAGTGATCCCGGTGGAGTGCAGGGCCTGCTCATGGTGGTGGCATGGCTGGCTCTGCCCGCGATCCTGTCCATCCTGGCGCTGATGCGTCCACGGGCGGCGTGCCCCATCCTCGCGATCGTGGTGGCCGTGGTGCTCCTCGCATCGCTTCTGACGATTCCCTTCGCGCAAGCCGTCTGGGAATTTGAGGACTCGCACGGGCCGATCAACCTCGTGGTCCTTATCGGTGTGCTGATCCCACTCGTCGTCCTCGGACGCGCGATGCCCGGACAGGCTGGATGGCTCATGATCGCCGTGATCGCGGGATCGGTGACCCTGCAGGCGATCAGCCTCGGCCTCGCGGATCAGTGGTCGGTGATCCTCGTCTTCGGCGTGCTCATGCCGCCCTTCGTCGCCGTGGCGATCGTCCTCGTGATCGCAGATGCGCGCGCCCGGAGGGACTCGAACCCCCAACCGACCGGGTAGAAACCGGTTGCTCTATCCATTGAGCTACGGGCGCCAGGCCGCCTATTGTCCCATCGCCGTCCATGCCATGATCCCGGCATGAGCAAGCACCTCGTCTGGGTCACGACTGCGGCGTTGTGTGTCCCCATCATGGCTTCCGGTGCCTCGGCCCAGGCGGCCCCGGCGCCCGCACCCCCTGGTGGCTCGATCATCGCGGCCTACAGCCTCACCGCTCCTGTTGGCGCCACGCCATCAGGCTTGGTAGCTCGGGCGATCGTGCCAAATGGCATCGACTGCCCGGTGCTTGTCACGACACATGCGAGCGGAGCCGAGAAGCGCACGAAGATGCGCGAGCGGAAGGCACCTGTCACCACCGACAACGCCTTCGCCGCGCTTCGATCGTGCAGCGCCAACATCCCTGCCGGGGCGTCACGGGCAGTGGTGGGCTCGCGCACTATCCCTGCATCGCTGCCCAAGCAGACCGGCTCGATCGCCGTATTCGGCGATACAGGGTGTCGGCTCAAGGGCAGCACGGTCCAGGACTGCAACGATCCGGCCGCGTGGCCTCTAGCCCGGGTGGCGCTGAGCGTGGCACGCGAAAAGCCCGACCTCATCGTCTTCACCGGTGATTTCTTCTACCGTGAGGCGGCTTGTCCCGACAACCTTGCTAGTGAGTGCGGAGCCTCTCCCGCCCCCATCCCCGGGATGCCCTTCAAGGACTCTGCCCTGGCTTGGCAGGCCGATGTCTTCAATCCGATGGCCCCGATGCTTGCCTCCGCACCCATCGTGGTGACGCGCGGCAATCACGAGGCGTGCGACCGGGGTGGCAATGGCTACTTCATCTACTTCGACCCCCGGGAGGGCACCGAGGGCACCTGCGCCCCGGTCGAGCAGCCTGACGGCTCGCTCGTCGTGCCGCCCCTCGGAGTGACTCCATCATTCGCTGTC
>CAJBMR010000424.1 GCA_903954205.1 uncultured bacterium
GTCGGCCTCCCGCCACCGCGTGATGAAGGCGCCGATGGCACCACGACGAATGGGGATCTCGACGTAGCGGTAGGAGATCTCGGCGACGAGGAAGGTGAGCCCGAGGCGAAGTCCCAGGAGCGCCGGACCATCAAGTGGCACATCGAGTTCGGGACGTGTGATGACGTAGATGGGCCAGTGGTAGAGGTAGAGGCCGTAGGAGCGCTGGCCGATGTAGCGCCACGGCTGTGTGCCGATGAGCTTGCCGAAGGGGGCGCCCGGGTGGCTGGCGGCGGCGATGAGCACGCACACCACCCCGGAGAGCACGAGGAATCCACCCCGGTAGAGGAAGTTCGAGTACTCGCCCACCTGCCAGAAGAAGTACAGGACGATGAGTAGCGCGAGGAATCCCACGACGGTGACGACGGCCTTGGCGCCGGCGGTGAGGCGCGTGGAGAGGCGCCCTGGCCTCCAGACCATCGCCAGGGCCGCACCGAGGAGAAGGCCCATGATGTGGCTGTCCGAGCCGAAGTACGCGCGGCTGGGGTCGGCCTCCTGCGGGTAGCCGTTGGTGATCGCGAGGAAAGCCATCCATGCGGTCGAGGCCAGGGCGCCGCCGATGGCGACGTAGAACACCCCGCGACGGCCGCGCCAGCGGAGCAGGATGAGGGTCAGTGCCGGCCAGAGGAGGTAGAACTGCTCCTCCACGGCCAGTGACCACAGGTGCTGCAGGAAGGGCGGTCTGCCGATTGCCTCGAAGTAGGAGGCGTCGGAGATGACATACCACCAGTTGGTGACGTAGAAGAGCGACGCGATGGCATCGGCGCGGAACTGCGCGGCGGAGTCGCGATAGATGAAGGCCGCGAGCATTCCGACGATGACGAGCATGAGTAGCAGGGCGGGGAGCAGGCGTCGCGCGCGGGCGAGATAGAAGCGCTTGAAGTTGATGCGACCGGAGCGGTTGTACTCCTCCACGATCAGGGTCGTGATGAGGAAGCCTGACAGGACGAAGAAGACGTCGACGCCGAGAAATCCGCCGCGCATCCAGGTGAGATCGCCGTGGTAGAGCAGGACGCCCAGGACTGCCAGGGCCCGGATGCCGTCAAGGCCCGGGAGGTAGCCCATCTCGCCAGCCCGGCGACCGCGGTCGAGATGCCAGGGCTGGCGGTCGGTGATCTGGCTTGTCGCCACCGTCGCCCCTTCCTGGTCCCACGGGGGCGACGCCGACCTGGCCGCCCGGGTCATCGTACGCGGGCGGTCGCGCTCAAGCCCCAGCGAAACGGGTGATGGCGGGCAGGTGTCGCTCGCGCATTTCCTGGTCGCGAACCCCTAGCCCCTCCTCGGGTGAGAGGCACAGGACACCGACCTTCCCCTGGTGGGCATTGCGGTGGACCTCGTAAGCCGCCTGGCCGGCACCCTCGAGCGGGAACGTCTTGGAGAGGGTGGGGTGGATGAGGCCTCTCGAGATGAGTCGATTCGCCTCGTAGGCCTCGCGGTAGTTCGCGAAGTGCGATCCCACGATGCTCTTGAGGTTCATCCACAGGTAGCGGTTGTCGTACTCGTGCATGAA
>CAJBMR010000425.1 GCA_903954205.1 uncultured bacterium
ACGGCATCGACGATGCCGCTCGTCGCGCTGAGCAGCAGCACGATCGCCACGATCTGCGGGAAGAAGCGACTGTCGAGATCCGTCTGCGTAGGGATTGTGGATCCCTCGTCGGGTGCACCGGCCATCGGCCCCACCGGACTACAGCGCGTCGGGTACGTCGCGAGCGGACTTCTGCGCCTGCGAGATGACAGTGGCGCCGCTCACCATCGCCTTGCGCCACGGCACCACGCCATCGATCTCGATCTCCAGGGAGAAGGAGAGGAAGGTCCGGATGAGCACGATGACGCCGAGGACGATGACGTTGTCGAGGGTGGGCGCGACGGCGACTGTGCGGATGAGGTCGCCGGCGACGAGGATCTCGAGGCTGAGCAGCAGCACACCACCGAAGGTCTGCCGCATGAGCTTGTACGCCGCGGACCCGCTACGGCTGCGAGCCCACAGGCGCAAGGACACGAAGGCGGCGAAGAAGAGACCGATCATGAGCACGGCCGCCGCGATGACCTCGAAGACCTGGGCGACGACGAGCATCGCCGCGGTGTAGGTCCCCTCACTCACGATGTCCTCCTCATCACGTCGACCTTCCTACCAGTGCGCGGAGCTCTGCGAGGGTACCTTCGACGAGTTCGCGGGGGTCCGGCACGAGGGCGGCATCGGTAGCGAAGCCCACCGTGACGGTGCCGGCGTAGGAGAAGACCGTGCACGTCATGGGTTGGTCTCCCGAGGAGGGCGCGAAGCCGATCACCTGGCGCACACCCACCCCGGCGAAGGTGAGCGGCGCGCGCGGTCCGGGCACATTGGTCAAGACGCCGACCGCCTTGTTGGCGAAGAAGTCGGTGAGGGCCGTGCTCACCGGCCGAGGTGCAGCGGAGATCCCCCTTTGCACGCCGAAGGTGATGATGGGCTCCTCGGAGCGCTTGATGCGGTCCATGCGGGCGCGTGTGCGATGCAGTCGCTCCACGGGGTCAGCGGGATCGAGGGGCAGGACGGCCATGACGAGGGCGAAGAAGTTGCCGAGATCCTCGGGGAGGTTCTCGGCGATCGGCACGAGGTTGACGGGCACCATCCACTCGATCTCGCCCACGTCCTCCACTCCGCGCGCATGCAGGTAGCGCCGCAATCCGCCCGCGACCGCGGTGAGGAGGACGTCGTTGACGCTCGCATCGTGGCGCTGCCCCACCCTTTTGACGTCATCGAGGGCGATGCCGGGCGACCAGGCGACGGTCTTGTGCGGACCCGGCGTGCCGCTCCACACCGTGCGCACGGTGGTGCCCCGCAGCGCGAGTTTGGCCACGGACGCGGTGGTGTTGGCCACTCGGTTGTCGAGGCCCATCGCCTCGAATGCGTCCACGAGTCGCCCGGGGCTGCGCAGCACGTCGCCCCAGATCTCGGCGCCGGTCTCGATCGCCTGCCGGGTGTCCTGTGCGAGATGGGTTGCACCGCGCACGAGGGCGCGAGCGGCGTCGGCAAAGGCTTCGCGCACAGCGCCGACGACACCGGTAGCGACGGAGCCGGGAGTGATGTCGGCGGTGCCTCGCGCCACCTTGGCTGCGACATGCGGGTCCGTGGTGTCGCACAGGCTCAGCATCACCTGGGTCAGCCGCACACCGTCAGCCATCGCGTGGTGGAAGCGGCACACGAGGGCGGACCCTGAGGTGCCGTCGTCAAGTGCGACCTGCTCGACCAGGGCGATGTCCCACAGTGGGCGGTCGCGGTCCAGTGGTCGCGCGCGCTGCTCGGAGACGTAGCGCTCGAGCTCGGCCATGCCGGCTGGCTCGGGCAGCCGCACCCGGCGCACGTGCCGGTCGAGATGGAATTCCGAGTCGACCTGCCACACCCATCCGCTCTCGCCGAGGAGGGCGCGAGACCGGAAGACCGGGAAGCGGTCGATGACGCGTGCAGTCGTCGCAGCCAGCAGCGCATCCCAGTCGGGCTCGGCATCGAAGAGCATCACGCCGTCGATGACCATGAGGTTGTTGGGCCTGTCCATGGTGAGCCACAGCGCGTCCTGCGCGCTCATGGGCCGCTGCTCGACCGCCACGGCTCACCTCCTGGTGTAGCCCGGCGAGTCGGCAGAGCCGCCTCTGTCGGGCTGGGGCGCACCACGGTACGCCGACTTCCCCCAACCGGCCCGGTGACAGGATGGCGCCATGACCGAGCCGGTGTTCACCCCCTCGGGTGCAGCCACGCGTATGGCCACCTTCGCGGCGGCGGCGAGCTCCCGGGCTGGTCGGGATCTCACCGCGTACGCCGACCTGCATGCCT
>CAJBMR010000426.1 GCA_903954205.1 uncultured bacterium
TGGAGATCAATACCAGCTACTTCGTCGGCAATGCACCGGCTGCCGTCCGCGTACACGGCCTGCGAACCGGCCAACAGGCTGAGTCGTGGATCGAGATCCTGCCCGAGACCCCAGTCCAGCCGGACACGCCGCACCGGTGGCTCCTGTCCCGTCAGGAGGAGATAGCGGCGCTGCGCATCGACGCCATCCCTGACGGCGGAATCGCCCGGGTGCGCCTGTGGGGCAGCATTTCGCCGGAAACTCGAGAGGGAGCCAAACTGAGATGGATCGAAACGCGGCACCGTTAGTTGCCGAGAGCGCTAGATAACCGCGATGAGGGTCTCCCCCGGGCGGTCAGCGATCTCCTCGGGCACCGGGGCGGTGAGGGAGACCAGGCAGGTCACCTCATCCTCGGCCTCCAGGGCGACGACGTCGACATCGAGCTGAGCGTTGAACTGCATGGTGGGCCCCCTCCTGCCCGAGCCCCCGCTCGGACATCTCCTTTATCCCAGGGGGGTGTGACACTGACGCTGACTCCGCAACTCGTCTCGAGGGCGGGCGCCCTGGCGGCTCGTCGGCGGAGCGATTAGAGATCAGGCGGGGCTCACCCGCACGGGAATGCCATCGGCCGCAACGGCCATCCGCTGGTCGGTCGTCACCAGGTAGTCACACTGGGCCCACAGTGCTGTGGCCAGGATGATGGCGTCCGGTAGCCGCAGCCCCGTCCGCGATCCCCTCATCCGCGCAGCGCTTGCCGCGAGATCCGCGTCGACGTCGACGACGCGCGGCCGCAGAGACATCAGGTCCGCGCGCACGGCATCGGCAACTCCTGCCTGTGCCGGTCGGACGAGCACCTCCGCCACGGTGAGTGCACTGATGACGATGGCATGACGCGCGGTGACGATCTGCTGAATCTGCTCCATCGACCACGCGTGGTGCACATCGTTGGAGTCGAACAGCGCGATGATGACCCCGCTGTCAACGGCTACCGATCCCATTCGTCCCGCACATCATCGAGGCTGGTTCCCTCGGCGTATGCGTCGGTGTGCGCCCCGGCAAGGCGCCTCACGAGCGACTCGGCGCTCACCAACTGCACCACGCCCGGCGCGACAACCTCAGCCCAGACCACGTCGCCGGCCTCGAGCCCAGCCTCGGCAAGCGCCTGCACGGGGATCGTGACTTGGTTCTTGGAACTGATGCGCGTCGCCCCGGGCTGACGCCGAAGATCCTTTACTTTTGTGTCCATACGTAAAGGCTACCCGACGTAAGGCCCAGCCCACCCGACGTCGACTGCCTCGTCAGCCGACCGCCTTCAGCGCCATGAATGTCGGACCCCCCGGGCAGGGTCGGGAGTGCGGTCGATCAGGACCGCATCTCGAAGGGGGGACGCCATGGGCGTCGATCGCATCATCACCGCTGGCCTCGCGCTCGCACTCGGCATCACGCTCGTCTGCGCCGGACCCGTCATCGCCTCGCCCGTCGCTGCCGCGGAGGGCGCGGCAGCGCAGGTGCGCAGCACTGACGACACGACGGCGACCGTCGATGACACCGGCGTGCCCGCGGCGCCGCTGTCGTCCTTCGCCGGCAGCATCAGCACACCCACGCGCGGTGATACGACGGTGCATGTCAACGGCGACCTGGTGCTCACACCCGAGTCTTGCCCGCGCTCCCCCATCAACGGCTGGAAGCCCTACCGCGTCTTCGCCGGCTTCCTGCCCGCCGGGATCACCTCACCGTGGACGACCGAGTACCCCTCCTTCGGCAACATCGCGACGTTGCCGACCAATGCCTTTGTCGATAGGCACATCGACCTCAGCGCCGGCGCCTACCACGTCTACTCCTGGGCGCTGTATGCCGAGCCCGGAGGCACACCTGCTCGACTCTGCGAGCGGCTGAGTGATCACGTCGTCACCATCGTCGAGGCCGTCTCCACCCAGCGCGGCATCACGGCCGATGATTCGCTGGTCGTGCTCGGGCAGCGCACCACGCTGACCTTCGTCGAGCGCGTCACCTGGAGCGACGGGGTCGTGACCGAGCGAGTGCCGATAGAGGTGCCCGGCCTCAGCCTGCAGGCGCGGACCCTCGGCACCGCGCCCTGGTCCGAGGCGAGTGCCTCCGTGCCCGTCGTGGGCGGGATCGAGCAGGGCGCCAAGCGCATCGTCGCGCCGACCGAGTCGACCGAATACCGCTTCCTGCAGTACTCCGAACCCTCGCGCTCGATCGTCGTGACGGTCGCGCAGCCCACCCTCGGCCGCATCGTCTCGGCCGCGTCCCTGAGCGACACCGAAGTGATGCTCGGCGCGACGATCGAGATCAGCGCGGATCTGCAGACCCAGTACACCGACTCGGTATGGCGGCCGAGCCCTGTGGGCACGGCCTTCGAGGTGCAGTTGCTGCCCGAGGGCGGCTCCGAGTGGATCCGCCTCTACCGCGACACCACCGACGACGTGGGCGTCGCTCGCCTTCGCATCCCCGTCGACGGCCCCGGCCGCTATCGCATCACGAGCGGAGGCGGAGTCGGCGCCAGCACGCAGCTCACCGTCATCCAGCCCACGAGCGAGGTGGCGATCGAGTCTCCCGACCTACCCCGCCAGGTGGCTCCAGGCACGCCGATCGACCTGTCGACACCGGTGGAGATCCAGTACTCCGACGGCATATACCGCCCGGCACCTGACGGCACCGCCTACCGCGTGCAGTTCGCCGCATCCGGTCCGCGAGCCGCACTGCGCTGGCGCACAATGGCGCGCGGCGAGGTCACCGACGGCCAGATCGCCACGCGGATCAAACCCACGCGCACGGGCTACTGGCGCATCAGCGTCGCCGGCAATCGCTCCAGCGCCACACTGGTGCGCGTGCGATGAGCGGCGACACCCGCGGCGAGCGACTCGCCAACACCATCGCGGCGATCATCGGCATCCCGCTCGCCCTGGTCTTCGGCGTGTGGATGATCTGGATCACCTGGACCGCTTTCGCCGGCGGCCAGGCCCCCTACTTCCCCATCGCCTTCGATGGCGTGAGCATCGGCCGAGGACTCCTCTGGCTCATCGTCATCGACCCGATCGTCATGACCGTCGCGTACTGGATCTTCATGCTCGTGATGCTGCCGGTCATCGGGCTTGCAGTAGGGGCGGGGGCCCTGGCGGATCGACGGCGGAAGTAGCCGGCAGCACACACAGCCATGCGAGCTCTTCGAGCCGCAGGCGTCACGAAGCCAAGAACGTCTCGAAGGCCTCACGCGCGAGTTGCGACACTGTCATTCCCCGCGCTTCGGCCTCCCGCATTGCCTTTGCCTTGAATTCGGGTGTCACGCGGAAGGACACATGTGGCGAGTGCTTTGCCTTCCCCGTGAGCGACGGACGACCCCCCTGCTTCTTCCAGTAGGCGTCCACTTCAGCAAGGGCGCGTTCGACGTAGGCCTGATCGACGCGCTGTCCTTTGCTGTCGAGGATGACCTCGCGCTCCAGATCCACGTCGGGTCCGGTGATGCGCGGGCCGTTGGCGCGCTTGCGATTCATGACGACCTCCGTCGATACCTGGTGGGCATGGCATGAATCACCAAGAGGAGTGCAGGGAGCACGATGGCAACCACTTCGATCTCCTCTCCCCGTCGATCTCGTCCTATGAAGTGAATCCGAGGATCCCCGTCCCCGAGGACCGTGTCAGCACGCTGGTGCGCCGCCAGCGCTTCCTCGATCCGCCGTCTCGTCAGGCCGTGCTTCCGAGCTCCGCTCGTGATTCGCATCGAGAAGCCGGGATTGATTATGGCATACATAACCTCGGCGGGTGGGGAATCTGGCATCCGTCGACGGTGAAGGCTGATGGAGGGCTCATCCAGCAGCGCTCCTTCAGGTGTGGATGATTCGCATTACTGGTGACTGTGGGCCTACGGGACTCGCCCAGGCGAATTGACCCCTGCCCCGGTTGTGCGCACAATTGCGTTACAGGAGGTGGCCGCGGTGGGACAGGAAACGATCAATATGCGCACCGATAGCGAGCGCAAGCGCCGCCTGCAGACGGCTGCGGATCTGAGCCACATGAGCCTGTCGGCCTTCGTCCTCTCGGCAGCTGACGAGCGCGCACAGCAAGTGATCGACCAGCAATCAGCGACAACCCTGCCCGCCCACTTCTACGACGACTTCTTCGACTCGCTTACCGCTCCCCCGGCATCGACTCTTATCGACGCGGCCGGGCGCCTACCCGGCACCGTGCGGCGTGGTGACTGATCGACCCTTCGCCAGTCTGACCTTCGATCCCGGCGTACACGACGCCACGCGGTTCGACTCTGGCGAGCCAACTCTCGATGACTGGCTGCGCAAGCATGCGTCGAGTGCGATGCGAGCGCGGGTAGCACGGACCTTTGTGTGGATCCCCGCCGACAGTGATGCCGTGGTCGCGTACTACTCGCTGAGTGCGCACGCGGTGACACGGGATTCGGCGCCCGCTCGAATCGGTCGCGGCGTACCCGACCCAGTGCCAGCGGCCCTGATCGCCA
>CAJBMR010000427.1 GCA_903954205.1 uncultured bacterium
ATCCGCGCCGCCGGCGGTGTCGTCGTCGGGCTCACCCGCGTGCCGGAGCTCTGCGTCTTCGGCGCCACCGACTCCGTCCACGGCATCACCCGCAATCCCTGGGACCTCGCGCGCACTCCGGGCGGCTCCAGCGGAGGCTCGGCCGCGGCCGTGGCCGCTGGAATGGTGCCCATCGCCCACGGCAATGACGGGATGGGCAGCGTGCGCATCCCCGCTGCCTGCTGCGGCCTCGTCGGCATCAAGCCGGGGCTCGGCGTCGTGCCCGCCCACCTCGGCGCGACCGACTGGTACTCCATGAGCGAGAACGGCGCACTTGCCACGACCGCCGAGGACGCCGCGCTTCTCCTCTCCGTGATGGCGGGTGACCCGGCACTGGCGCAGATCGCTCCACTCGACGAGCGGCTCCACGTCGCCGTGTCCTTTAGGGCACCGGTCGCGGGAGTAGCCGTCGATCCTGCCTGGGCCGCGGCCGCTGATCGCCTGGGGTCGATGCTCCGCGGGGCTGGTCACGAAGTGCGCCACGCCGAGCCGGTGTCGGCGACCGATGCCGCGGGCAATGCTGCTGCGATCGCCGGACTCGCCCGCTGGTTCGCGGGCACGGCGGCCGATGCTGACGAGCTCGACACCGCTCGCCTTGAGCCGCGTGTGCGTCGTCACGCGATGCTGGGTCGGTGGGTGCGGCGCACGCCGCTCATGAACGAGCGACTGCGCGAGTCGTGGATCCTTCACGCTGACGAATTCCTTCGCGAGTACGACGTACTCGTGACACCCGCGCTGGCACAACCACCGATCAATGCGCGGCGCTGGTTCAGTGGCGGCTGGTCCTCGACCATGCTCGCCAATATCCGCTACGCACCGTTCGCCGCTCCCTGGAATGTCGCGGGGATGCCGGCCATCGTCATCCCCATGGGCGTGCATCCTCAGGCCGGCACTCCGGTCGCTGCGCAGGTGGTCGCCCGACGCGGGCGTGAGTCACTGCTGCTGTCGCTTGCCGCGTGGGTGCAGCGCGAGAGGCCCTGGCGCCGCACCGCACCGGGCTTCCCCGACTAAGTCTGGGTGCGCGAGCGGGGAGTGTCGGGAGCGCCGAGTGCGCGCATGCGGACGGGAAATGGCGAGGTGGGGCTTACGTGGGTGCGCACCCACCGTGCTGCCGGGATGCATGTGGCGAATTGTGCGGCTGAGTGCCTGTGAAATCGATACGGAGCCGCACAATCGGTCGGAATCGACGCAAGAGCCCGAATTCCGCGAGACCGCACGTTCAGGCCGCCGTGCGCGAGCGCAGGGTCTCGGGCATGAGCAGCGTGAAGACCAGGGCGACGGCGGCCACGGCCGCACCCACCGCGAAGGCCCACTCGAAGCCGTAGAGGTCGAGCAGTAGTCCGCCCAGAAGTGGACCGACGACGGCACCGAAGTCCGAGACCATCTGGAACGTCGCCACCACGCTTCCGCCCTGGCGGCCACCCATGATGTCGCCGACGACCGCGGACGGTGCGGAGCCGAGGAATGCCGTCCCGATCGACGTCACCACCATGCTCGCAAAGAAGACGACCAGGGCAACGGAGAGCGAACCGGTCGCCAGGTCGTCGATCACGAGCATGAGCATGCCGAGGACCGTGGCGACCGTGCCGATGATCATGGCGGGGCGACGCCCACGCAGGTCGGTGAGTCGACCGGCGGGCAGTAGGAAGACGGCCTGAACCCCTGCGGCGACGAGGAAGGCCCACCCCGACAGGCTCGGCCCCTGCTTGAGCCCCTCGATGACGAAGAGGGGGATCAGGGCTGAGCGCAGTCCGAATGCGGTCAGCCCGGTCGCGAGGTTGACGGCCAGCGCGGCGCGATAGGCACCGTTGCCGAGTGCCTCGCGCAGTTCTGCCCATCCCCCGGCTCGCGGAGCCGCAACTCCCGCTGGTTCAACCCCCTCGGGTGAGGTGTCCGAGGCTTCGACGACGGCCTCCCGCGCGGCCAGTCGGGCGGGCGAGAGGAAGACCAGGGCGATGACCGTCGCTACAGCGAGTGTCCCTGCGTAGAAGAAGAAGGGTGCGCGGATGGAGACGGCGAGCAGGATCCCGCCGATAGCCGGGCCTGCGATGCCGCCGACGAGGAAGCCGCCCTGCCAGGCGGCCGACGCCCGCCCTCGCTGGTCGGCCTCCACGACCCGCAGGAGCAGCGCCATCGCTGACACGGTGAACATCGCGGATCCGATGCCGCCGATGCCGCGCAGGATGAGCAGGTGCACGTAGGTCTGGGCCAATCCCGCGAAGAAGCTCGAGATCGCGACGATCGCCAGGCCCGTAGCCAGCACGTTGCGCTCGCCGAATCGATTGGTCCACGCCCCGGCGAACGGTGATGAGACAAAGCGCATGAGGGCAAACGCCGAGATGACCGCTGATGCGGCAAATGCGGAGACACCGAAGGATTCGGCGTAGATGGGGATGGACGGGATGACGATGCCGAATCCCAGTGCGACGAAGAAGGCGATGCTCGCCAGCACCGCCACCTCGACCGGAAGGTCCTTGAGGAGGGGAATTCGGCTACGCACGAGGTGCGAGCCTACGTCCCTGCTCGCGGGAGGCTCCGGTCAGGCTGATCGGCGTCGGCCCTTGCGCGCGCGGACGTAGTCGGTCACGACGTAGTCGCCGAGGCGGTCGCCGTCGGCGGCGAAGACCCTGCCGCCATTGCGCCGGGCCATCGCGTCGAGGAAGCGCTCCAGGCGTGGATCGTCTCCGAGCCGGAACCACGAGATGGGCACGCCGCGGCGGGTGAGCCGGTCGACCTCCGCGACGGTGAGTTCGATCGTCTCGCGGTCGGGGGGCCACATGAACCACCAGTCCGGCCCTCCCGACGCGGTGGGCGCGGGGAGCAGGTGAGCGGTGGGCTCACCGTCCGTGACGACGAGGCAGACCGGCTCGGCATCCCGGTGCCGGTCGAGGAAGCGCCCGGCGAGCATGAGCGCGTGGTGGAGGTTGGTGCCCTGGATGTCACTCGCCGCGAGGTCGGGAAGCTCCTCGGGGTTCACCGTGCGAGCGAGGTTGGCGAAGGTGATCACCTGCAGGGCATCGAGCGGGTACGCCGATGCCGCGAGTGCCTGGAGTGCCATCGCGGTGGTCTTGGCTGCGCGCCAGGTGTCGTTCATCACCATGGAGAAGGACTGGTCGACCAGGAGTGCGACGGCCGCACGCGTGCGCGTCTCGGTCTCGCGCACCTCGAAGTCCTCGGCGCTCAATCCCGGTGATCGCTTCCCCTCCGCAAGCCCTCGCCGCACCGCGTTGCCCACGGTGCGCACGACATCGAGTGGCTGCTCGTCGCCGAACTCCCATGCCCGCGACTGACCCGTGAACTCACCTGCGGCACCGGCGTCGTGCACCTCATGGTCGCCACGTGGCCCCGCATCGAGATCGGCGAAGACCCTGCGCAGGGCGGTGCGCCCGATGCGCCGGACCGCCTTGGGACTGAGTTCGGAGCGCTCCGTGAGGTAGCCCTGCTCGCGCAATTCGCGCTCGATCTCGCGCAGCCGCTGGATGTCATCGACCGCCTGGCGCCCGAGCGCCCGCTCCACGGCTTCGACGTCGACATCGTCGAGTGTCGCGCCCGGATAGTCCTGCGACAGCTGCGCTTCGAGGGCCTCGAGGTCGGCCATCTCCGCGAGTGCCTCTGTCGCGTCGGGCAGCCCGAGCCCCCGCTCGCCCTGCATGCGCTGCCGCCCCTGCCACGGAAGGTCTGGGCGCAAAGCGCGGAGGTGATCCTGCAGTTGCGACATCTCGGAGGCAAGGTCCATGTCCTGCCAGACCTGCTCCATGAGCCCGGCGAGTTCTTCGCGCTGCTCAGGCGTCATCGAGTCGAGCATGCGCTGCATGGCGGCGGCCCTGCGCGCGAGGTCGTCGAGCAACTGCTCGAAGCTCTCTGGCCGGTCGGGGAAGAACTCCCCGTGCTTATCCATGAACTGCTCGAAGTCCTCGCTGACGTCCTCGCCCCGGCGATGCTTGTCCAGCATCGTGTTGAGGTCAGCCAGCATGTCCTTCATCGCCTGCTGCTCCTCGGGAGATCCGGGATTCTGCAGGGCCTGGGACATTCCCTTGAACTGCTGGTCGAGCACATCGCGGCGCAGCATGTCCTTGATCTCGTCGTACGCCGCCCGCGCCTCGGGTGAGCGCCAGTCGTAGTCAGCGAGCTCGCGCACCGCGCGAGAGGTGTCGTCGGGAAGCATGTCGAGCGATGCCTCACGGAAGCGTGCGTCGTCGGACGGATCGGGGAAGAGTGCGCTGCGCTCGTTTTCGAGGGCCTCGTCGAGTTTCTCGCGCACTTTCTCAAGAAGGCCGTCGAGGCGGCCTGACTTCTGCAGCTCCCGCCGGCGCTGCTGCAGGCGTCGGCGCAGGTCGTCGAGCCCGCGCGCGCCCTCCATGCCCCGGCGCAGCATGTCGCGCAGGGCATCGCGGACCGATGAGCCATCGAGGATGCGATCGGCAAGCTCATCGACCGCTGCGCCCGCATCCACGGGCTCGGCGAGGGGGTCGGGCCCCCCGTGGAAGGCGCCGTACCGGTAGCGCACCTATTCCTCCGAAGACGTGGTGGCGTAGACGACGCGACCGTCTGACTCGTCCTTGTCGATGCGCCGGGTGAGCCACAGGCCCTCGAGGG
>CAJBMR010000428.1 GCA_903954205.1 uncultured bacterium
CGAACCCTTCGTCGACATCCTGCTCACCGCTCCAGGCGCGCTCGTGCGCCTTGCCCAGACAGCCGACCCCGCATGGCGCGCGACGCTCGACGGAGCTGCGCTCTCGGCACCGGCCGCCCCCGCGCAAGCCGACGGCCCCGTCCTCCAGGAGTTTGCCCTCCCCTCCGATGCCCAGGGCTCACTCGTGGTCTCCGTCGACGATGCGCCGCGCACGCGCTGGCTGTGGGCGCAGGCGATCGCCTGGTTGGTCATCGCCGTGCTGGCCCTGCCGGCTCGGCGCTCCGCGGGCGACGACGACGCGGACGGCGACGTCGACCCGGATGGAGACGCAGTCGATGTAGCTGCAGAAGACGTTGCGAAGGGGGTGGCGCCATGAGCGACGAGACTTCACCACCCGTCTCAGCAGACGAACGCCGCCGGCTTCGCCGCCGTCGCACGCGCGCCGACGCAGCGCCCCCTCCGGACCCCGGTGCATGGCGCGCAGTGGGCATCGTCGCGGGCATCGCGGCTGTCCTCGTCATTGCGGGCTTCCTGGCACCGGCTCCCGAGGCCGATCAAGACGCAGCGGGCACGGTGCAGCCTGTCGATTCGTCCACGGCTGTGTGCCCGGAGCCGGGTTCGGTCGATGGTTCTCGCACGACGTCGTCCATCACCGTCGTCCCCGGCCTCCCCGGTCAGGATCGCGACGGCGAGGCGGCCATCGCCTACCTCGAGGGCGGTGACGGCACGGGGGACGGCTCCGGCGAGACCGTCCCGGCCGATCAGGGGGCCGTGGCCGCAGACGGGGAACCCCAGGGCTCCCTAACGCAGCCCGGCGACGTGGCCCAGGTGGTCGCGGAAGAGAGCCGACTCCCGGCCCTGGAGATCCGATCCGTGGGTGGTCTGGCCCCCGGGCTGGTCTCCGCGCAGACCACGCAGGATTCCTTCAGCGACGGACGCGGCCTGTCGAGTCAGGCGTGCCTCGGACCGGATACGACGTGGTGGTTCGTCGGCGGTGGGTCCACGGCGGGACGCGAATCCCAACTCGTCCTCGTGAACCCCGAGAGCACGACCGCCGAACTCGAGGTCGCCATCAGTGGCCCGGACGGCGACGTGTCGACGCCGCGCCTGCGCGGGATCGTCGTCGAGCCGCGCAGCCGTGTGGTCGTGCGCCTCTCGCGCGAGGCACCGCGGCTGCCCGCAGTGACCTGGCGCGTAACGGTCCGCCAGGGCCGCGTGATGGCGGCCGTATCCGACAGAGAGGCCGACGGATTCGTGCCGCGTGGGGCGGACTGGATTCCCGCGTCAGTTGAGCCGGCCACGCGTGTGCTCATCCCCGGCGTCATCGGGGGACCCGGTGGGCGGCAACTCCTCGTGCATGCCCCCGGTGAGCTGTCGGCCACGGTGCGCGTCCGGCTCATCACCGCGGCGGGATCCTTCGTCCCCGCGGCGACTCCTGAGATCGAGGTGCCGGGCGGCTCGGTGGTCGCTGTCGACCTCGACTCGGCCCTCCAGGGTGACGACGCGACCGTCGATCTGCAGTCGGATCAGCCCATCGTCGCCGGCGTGCGCCAACGACATCCCGGTGTCGAGGCCACGGCCGGCTCACTCGAGGAACTCTCCTTCACGGCGGGTGCCGCTCTTATCGGTACCGATGCCGACAGCGCGAATACGACCGGCAACACCGCTGCCGTCACCGGGCTCTCGGCTGAGCGCAGTACCGGTGTGACCGTATGGCTGACGGCACCCGACGACATCATCACGATCGAGCGCGCACCAGGCGGCGACATGGCGGACATGGAATCGCCTTCCGCGCCTGAGCCGAGCGCCGCCTCGGCCGATCCGACAACGACCCCCACGGGTGACACGACGGCTGATGATTCCGCCCTGGCGCCGGTCGAGGTGGCCCTGCGCATCCTCGCCGTGTCCCCTGAGGGTCAGCCGCTTCCGGCGACCGACGACATCATCGTTTCCGTCCCGCGCGGTCGGCTGGTCGCGGTCGATATCCCCCGGCCCGAGGGTGCCGCGTGGTTCACCGCCGTGGCCACCGTGTCAGGGGGCGAGGTGGTCATTGCCCACCGTGTCGTCCGCCGCAACAAGGACGGCTCGCTCGTGACGGGCTACCCCTGGCGTCCACTGCGGACCACGGTGATCGTGCCGCGCGCGGTGCCCAGCCCGGGCCTGGCGGTCACCGGAAGCTGACTCCGGCGTGGCATCTCCCGGCGCCTGCGATCGCGCGGTAGCGTCGCGGCTCGTGGGCTACCGACGCCGCTGCTCCCGCGTAACCTGCGGACGCGCCGCCAATTCGACCCTGACCTATGTCTACGCCGACTCCACCGCGGTGCTCGGCCCGCTCTCATCGGCGGTAGACCCGCACGGCTACGACCTTTGTGAGATCCACGCCGCGCGCCTCACCGTGCCGCTGGGCTGGCAGGCGGTGCGGATCGAGCCCGATCCGCAAGACATGCGACCCTCCGGCGATGACCTCGAGGCGCTCGCCAATGCGGTCCGCGAGGCTGCTGCCTCGAGCGAACGCAGTGCCACCCTCTTCGACGAGCTCGAGTCGCGCACGGCGGTGGGAGCCGAGGGCACTCGCCGAGGCCACCTGAGGTCTCTGCCCGCCGGTTACGACTCCGAGGGGTGACTTCGGTGGCCGGCTCATCCGGCGACGAGTCCCTCCCACACGCCGCGGGACTGGACGCGGTCTTCAAGGCGTACGACGTGCGCGGGCTCGTCCCCGAGCAGTTCGACGCCGCACTGGCACGCACGATCGGTGCGGCGTTCGTCGAGGTGCTCGGCATACGCGGGGAGGCAGGGGGCCCGGGTGCTGTCGTCGTAGGGCAGGACATGCGCCCCTCGGGTGATGATCTCGTCGCGGCCTTCGCCGAGGGCGTGTGCTCCCAGGGCTGCGACGTCATCCGGATCGGCTTGGCGAGCACCGACGGCCTCTACTTTGCTTCGGGCGACCTGGGTCTGCCGGGTGCGATGTTCACCGCCAGCCACAACCCAGCTCAGTACAACGGCATCAAGCTGTGTCGCGCGGGCGCGGCTCCCGTGGGCCTGGAGACCGGATTGCGCGAGATGCGCGATCTCGTCGAGTCGGGTGTGCCGTCGTACGCCGGTCCGGCCGGCACGGTGACCAGAAGCGACACCATGCCCGCCTACGCGGGCTTCCTGCGCTCCCTCGTCGACCTCTCGTCGAGTCGTGCCCTGTCCGTCGTGATCGACGCCGGCAACGGCATGGCCGGCCTCACCGCACCGGCGGTGCTCGGCACGGCCGCGGGACTCCCGGCACTACCGCTGCACGTCACCCCCCTCTACTTCGAACTCGACGGGACCTTCCCGAATCACGAGGCCAATCCCATCGAGCCAGCCAACCTGCGCGACCTGCAGAGCGCGGTCGTCGCCGAAGGGGCAGACATCGGACTTGCATTCGACGGCGATGCCGATCGCTGCTTCGTCATCGACGAACGCGGAGTTGCGGTCAACCCCTCGGCCATCACGGCGCTGATCGCTGAGCGCGAGCTGCAACGGCGGCCGGGGGCCACCATCATCTACAACTGCATCAGCTCGCGCACCGTTCCCGAGGTCATCGCTGAGAGCGGTGGGGTCGCGGTGCGCACGCGCGTGGGGCACTCCTTCATCAAGGCGCGTATGGCCGAGACGGGCGCGGTGTTCGGTGGCGAGCACTCGGGCCACTTCTACTTCACCGACTTCTGGCGCGCGGACTCCGGCATGCTCGCCGCGCTGCACGTCCTGGCGGCCCTGGGCTCGGCACCGCCCGGGACGACGCTCTCGAGCCTGCTTGCCCGCTACGACCGATATGTGGCGAGCGGCGAGATCAACTCTGTCGTCGCAGACGCTGCGGCCTCGACCGAGCGGGTCCGCAGGTCCTTCGAGGGGCGCGAGGGTGTCTCCTTCGATGATCTTGACGGCATGACCGTCTCGGCCCCCTCCTGGTGGTTCAATCTCCGACCGAGCAATACCGAGCCCCTCCTCCGGCTGAACGTCGAAGCGGTGGATGGTGGCACGATGGAGTCGGTCCGCGACGAGGTGCTTGCCCTCGTCCGCGGTGCGTGAGGAGGACTGCCGTGTCGGAGACGCTGGGCCTTGACCCGTTGCTGCTCGAGATTCTCGCGTGCCCGTGCGAGGCGCACGCGGCACTCGAGGTGGATGGTGCGAGGCAACTGCTTGTCTGCACCGTCTGCTTTCGTGGCTTCCCCGTGCGGGACGGAATTCCTGTGATGCTGCTGGATGAGGCGCTCCCGCCGACCACGCGCGACGCTCCGGGCCCGCAGGACTCGGCAGAGGCCTGATGCCGCACATCGTTGCGGGCGCCCTCAAGGAGTACGACTGGGGGATCGTCGACGGCTTGGCCCGCTGGCACGGTGCCACCGGCACTCCCCAGGCAGAGCTGTGGTTCGGGACCCATCCCTCGGGGCCGACCCCGGTTGTGGGCGGTGCCGACTCAGGACTGCTGCTCGCTGATCTGGACGAGCACCTGGGCATGCCCCTGGTGAAGTTGCTCGCCGCGGGCACGCCCCTGTCCATCCAGGTGCATCCCGACGCTCATCTGGCCCGACAGGGGTGGGCCTCGGGCTCACCGCTCTTCGCCGACGATGCGGAGAAGGCGGAAATGCTTGTGGCCGTGGAGCCCTTCGACATCCATGCGGGATGGCGGGATCCCGAGGAAGCCGCCGGTCTCCTGGCCGATGCGGGAGCGCCTGCCGACATCGTCGGCCTCGTTCGCTCGGGCGATCCCGTCGCGTCCGCGCGCCGCTTGCTGGCCGTGGAGCCTTATGAGCGGGCTGCCATCGCTTCCCGATTGGTCGATGCGGCCGCGCGCCGGGGGTGGTCGCAGGAAGCCGTGATCGCGCTCGAGCGTGTCATCGCCGCATTCCCCGGTGACCCGGGCGTGCTCGTGAGCGTCCTTCTCGATCACGACGTACTCCGTCCCGGAGACGCAGTGGCCGTCTCGGCGGGGATCGTGCACTCCTACGTCGGCGGATTGGGCATCGAGGTCATGACGAGTTCCGACAACGTGCTGCGCCTCGGGCTCACCAGCAAGCCGATCGCAGTCGACGAGGCGCTCGGTGCCATCTCGCGCGATCGCATGCCGGAGCGACTAAGTGCCGCCCCCGGGGAGACCCTCGCGCCGCACGGCATGCCCTTCGACCTCGTCGTGTCGGCCGTCCAGAGTGTCCTGCCCGCCGGCAGGCACCGCGTCGTCCTCGCCCTGGAGGGATCAGTGCGGATCCACAGCGGCCCCGGCGCAGGCGAAGTGGTGCCCGAGGGTCGTGCGGCGGTGTGGGCTCCGGGCGAGGCAGATGCCGTCGTCACTCCGCAGGGCACCGCCGTCATTGTCACGGGCGACGGTCAACTGCCCGGATAGGCCGGGCTTGATCCCCGCGGGCCCAATCGCCACGGACCCGAGGTGTAGGTCCAGATACGTCCGTCTTCGGTCGCCGCGAGTATCGGGGATCCCGGCGCTGCCGCCACGCGCACGGCTCCCGGGGGTGCACCAAGCGAGCGCACCTGCCAGCGACTGATGTCGATCTCGAAGACCCCGGGTGCGCCTGCGCCCTCGACCCCGAGCGCAATGAGCCGATCGTCATCGGCCCAGGCGACATCGCTGACGGTGGTCAGTCGATTGTCTACGCGCACCGGCGACTCGATCCGCGGCGCTCCCTCGCGCACCGTGATGATGGCCAGCATGACGAAGGTCCGTGGTCCGCGCCGGATGGTGAGAGCCGCTCGCGTGCCGTCACGGCTGATGGCGATGGACTCGAGTGCGGCCTTGGGGTGCAGGCCGTCTACGGGGACTACGACGGCGGTGCCCTCGGGATCGACGCGCCTCAGGGTGGCGTCCGGGCCCACGACCCAGGCTTCCTCGCCTCCACCGAACGAGGGTCGTGACTGGCCCGGATCCACGGAGGCCTCGATGAGGGTCGAACCGGGCTCGAGGGATCCCAGCCACAGGCCTGCATCGGTGTCGAGGGCGGCGATGCGCTCGGTGAGAGAGATCGCGAGCCCGTCGAGAGGCGGGTTTCCCAGCCCCGCCTGTCCGGGGACGGGCAGCGGCGGAGTGCGGTTGAGGTCGATCACCCGGCCGCCGACGATGCCCAGCGGCCCGTCGCCCTCCGGCATGGCATTGGGGTCGAAACCAGGCCAGGAGTCCATGGGCTGCGGGTTGGACGCGCCTGCGACGTCGAGGACCTGACCGCCTGCGTTGAGGTCGAGGAAGCGGACCCCCGGCACCTGCCCCAGGGTCCAGATGAGTTGCGCGGAGAAGGCGCGTCGGGTGTCTTCGTCTGCGAGACGCACCTGGGGGTCCAGGTCGACGCGGGCCACGCCGTCCACGACAGGCACGGCGTTGACGGCGAGGGCCGTGCCATCCGGGAATCCGGTGCGCACTGCTGGCGCGAGCCATTCTGTTGGACCGCTCAGCAGCGCTCGCGTGAGCGCGGTGGCAGGTGTGGGTCCGTCGACGGGGAAGTAGCGAGGATCTGGCACCAGTGTGGTGAAGGTGGGGTCGAGGAAGTAGACCTCGAATGCCCGGAAGGCGCGATCCACATCCGAGCGCGACAGGAGCAGGCCCTGGGGTGGCGTGGCGATGCGCCAGTTGCCGTTGAGGAACTCCATGCGGAAGGACTCCTCGATCAGGCTGCCGGGCAGCGCGACCTCGTAGCGACCCTCGTCGTCAATCGAGCCGACCCGCGTGGCCGTCATGTCGACAGCCGTGACGCCATCGGGGACGATCGTCGGCACCCCGTCGTACACGCTCACATTGAGTGAGGGATCCCACATGACCGCGGCCTGCGGTGTCAGATACTCGCGCGCAACTGCGTGATCATCCTCAAACGACGCGGAGGCCTGGAGGAATCCCGACACGATCTGGGTCGGTGTCATGTCCGACTGCGGCGGACGCGCGATGACGCGGATGACCTGATCGGTGGTCTCCACGCCGACCTCGGCGCCCTGCTGGATGGGTCCGCTGGTGGGGATCACCGCGCAGGCGGCCAGGAGGGGTGCGACGAGGGCCACGATCACGACGGCGGGCTGCCTCATGCTCGAACCTCCGCGGCGTCGGTCTCCACGATCTCGACGTCGTCCTCGCCGTCAGAGGCGCCCTCCAGGCCGGGGGGCACGAGGGGGAGAGGCGAGTGCTCGAGTGTCACTTCTGCCCGACAGGGAAGGGTGAGCCGGAAGCAGGCGCCCTCTCCGGGAGTGCCCCAGGCCTCGAGCCACCCCGCGTGCAGGCGCGTGTCTTCCAGGGCGATGGACAGGCCGAGCCCGGTGCCTCCCGTGGTGCGCGCACGCGCCGGATCGGCTCGCCAGAAGCGATCGAAGACATGCGCGATGCTGTCGTCGGTCAATCCCACTCCGTGGTCGCGCACGGTGATGGCAGCAGCAGAGCCATCCTCTGTCACGGTGACGTCGATCGGCTGGCCCTCGCCGTGCTCCACGGCGTTGTCGAGGAGGTTGCGGAGGATCCGATCGACGCGCCGGGGATCGCATTCGACGGGGCAGGGGTCCACGAGAGCCGTCACGACGATCTCGCTGCCGCGCCGCTCGGCGAGCGGGCGCGCGGATTCAGCGGCCCGCTTCACCAGGGCAACCAGGTCGACTATCTCGAGGTCGAGGACGGCAGCACCCGCGTCGTATCGCGAGATCTCGAGCAGATCGCCGAGGAGGTTCTCGAATCGATCGAGCTGGTTCTGGAGCAGCTCGGCCGACCGTGCCGTCGGCGGATACAGCTCGCCCCGGCTCTCGAAGAGCAGGTCGGCGGCCATGCGGATCGTCGTAAGAGGGGTGCGCAACTCATGCGACACGTCGGAAACGAAGCGCTGCTGCACCGCGGAGAGTTCTTCGAGGCGGTGAATCTGCTGCTCGAGGCTTGCTGCCATGTCGTTGAAGGCCATGGCGAGACGCGCGAGGTCGTCCTCTCCCCGCACGGCCATGCGCTCGCGCAGGTGACCCTCGGAGAACTGCTCCGCGACGCGCGCTGCCGAGCGAACGGGAGCGACGACCTGGCGCGTGACGACCGCGGCCACTGCCCCGAGGAGCACGACGAGGAGGATGCCGGTGCCGACGACGGTACTGCGCACCAGATCGAGGGTGCTTGCCTCGTTCGTGAGAGGGAAGAGGTAGTAGAGCTCGTAGGTGCCGACATCCGTCACAGCGAGCGGTGCGCCCACGACGATGCCGGGCGCACTGCGACCGTCGAGATAGCGGATCTCGGTGTAGGTCCACGACTGTAGCCCTGTGGCCATCACGGTGTCGCGCAGTTCAGGCGGGACGCTTGCATCCGACACGAGATTGGTGCCGCGCTCGGGGGCAGCACCGTCGATCTCGCCAGCCAGTAGCAGGACGTCGTACTGCGGGGGAGAGCCTGCCCGTGTCGCGAGCGATGCCACGATCGTGTCGACGATGCTCGCGGGAGATGCGGCGCTCGTCCCCGAGGCGGCCGCCGCCGAAATGCGCTGAGCATCCGCCAGGCCGGCGCTCGCCTCCGTGACGGCCGTGCGCTCGGCCGAGTCGAGAAGTCCCGTCGTCACTCGGGAGAGAAGCAGGAATCCCAGGATCGTCATGACGATGATGGACAGGATGAGCGTGGTCACCGTCACCCTGAGCAGGAGGGAACGTCGCCAGAGCGTGACCAGGTGCATCGGGGCCGAGGCAGCCCTCGGAGTCGGCGGACTCGTCGGGCCGGCGGTCATGGCGGGCCGGCCTTGTATCCCACGCCGCGCACCGTGAGAACGATCTCGGGGTGCTCGGGATCGTGCTCGATCTTGGCGCGCAGTCGTTGCACGTGGACATTGACCAGTCGCGTGTCGGCAGCGTGGCGATATCCCCACACCTCTTGGAGGAGAACTTCGCGCGTGAACACCTGCCAGGGCTTGCGCGCCAGGCACACAAGCAGATCAAACTCCAGTGGAGTGAGGGGGACCACCCGGCCTCCGCGCCGCACCACGTGTCCTGCGACGTCGATGGTGACGTCACCGATCTCGAGCGTGCCGGTGGCGGGGTCGTCGCTGCGACGCACGCGTGCACGCAGTCGTGCGACGAGTTCCTTGGGCTTGAAGGGCTTGACGATGTAGTCGTCTGCACCGGACTCGAGTCCGAGGACGACGTCGACGGTGTCGTTCTTTGCCGTGAGCATCACGATGGGGACGCCGGACTCATTGCGGATGGCCCGACAGACATCGATGCCGTCCATGCCCGGGAGCATGAGGTCAAGCAGGATGATGTCCGGACGGGAGTCGCGGAAGGCCTGGAGCGCGTGGCCGCCATCGGCGCAGAAGACGGGGTCGAAGCCCTCACCACGCAGGACGATGCCGAGCATCTCGGCCAGTGCCACGTCGTCATCGACGACCAGGACGCGTCCTCTCACAGGCTCATGGTGTCATCCCAGGAGCAGGAATGCTGCTCCTGGCAGGTTGTTGACGGCGTGGGCCACGATTGGCGCCCCGAGGCTGCGGGTCCGCCACCGGAGCAATCCGAGCACGAGGCCGCTGGCGAGCAGGATCGGAGCCCGCACCGGCTCCAGGTGGAAGAGGCTGAAGGCGACGGTCGTGATGGCGATGACCCAGACGGTGCTGAGCCCCCGTTTGGCCAGGGCGTTGTACGCCATGCCGCGGAAGGCGATCTCCTCGGCGATGGGCGCCCCGATGGCCACGCACAAGGCGAATGCGACCACGGCGAGCATGGGGCCCTCGTCGCGAAGCTGATCTCCCACCTCGCCCGCTGCCGAGGTGAACTCGCCGAAGATCGCTTGGAGGAGGAGGGCGATGGCGCCCCCTGCCATGAGCGCGGCGACGCCCCCGATCACTCCCCACCCGAGATCGCTCCAGGTGAGGCGCAGCCCCAGGTCGATGCGAGGGCCGTTGCCTTGGAAGGACGTGGTGAGCAGTGGCCAGCCCGCCAGCGCGATCCACGGGAGCGAGATGCCGAGCAGGAGCAGCACGGGCAGGGGGAGATCGAGAAAGCTGCCGCCCGCGGCGATGGCGACAGAGATGAGCACGAAGCCGAGGAGCGGGATGATCGCGTCGGGGATCCCCCAGCGAGGGGCCCGGAGCTGTCGGCCCTGGGCTAGGGCGATGTCAACGGTGATGGGACACCCGGGGTAGTCCGCCGGCGCCCACGTCCGGCGGGCGGTCTCCGAGAGTGGCGGCTCGGCCGGGGCGTCGCTCATCCGATCAGGCTAGGTCAGCCTGCTGGGCGCACATGCACGAGCGCCTCGAATTCCGCGACTGGATCACGTTCTCGCGCGGAATTCGAGGCGCTGGCGATGTGCGGCGTGCCGGATCAGTAGCGGTAGTGGTCGGGCTTGAACGGCCCGGCCACGTCGACACCCATGTACTCCGCCTGGTCCTTGGACAGCTCGGTGAGGTGCACGCCCAGGGCCTCGAGGTGCAGGCGGGCGACCTTCTCGTCGAGGTGCTTGGGCAGCGTGTAGACGCCGAGCGGGTACTCGTCGGGGCGCGTGAAGATCTCAAGCTGCGCGAGCACCTGGTTGGTGAAGGAGTTCGACATGACGAACGACGGGTGGCCGGTCGCGTTGCCGAGGTTGAGCAGACGGCCCTCCGAGAGCACGATGATCGAGTGGCCATCGGGGAAGGCCCACTCGTCGACCTGCGGCTTGATCGTGCGGCGTACGACGCCCGGGAGCTGGGCGAGCCCGGTCATGTCGATCTCGTTGTCGAAGTGACCGATGTTGCCGACGATCGCCTGGTGCTTCATCTGCGCCATGTGCTCGGCGGTGATGACGTCCTTGCAGCCCGTCGCGGTGATGAAGATATCTGCCGAATCGATGACGTCCTCGATCGTCGCCACCTGGTAGCCGTCCATGGCTGCCTGGAGGGCGCAGATGGGATCGACCTCGGTGACGATGACGCGCGCGCCCTGGCCGCGGAGGGAGTCTGCGCTGCCCTTGCCGACGTCGCCGTAGCCGCACACGACCGCGACCTTGCCGCCGATGAGGACATCGGTGGCCCGGTTGATGCCGTCGATGAGCGAGTGGCGGCAGCCGTACTTGTTGTCGAACTTCGACTTCGTCACGGAGTCGTTGACGTTGATGGCGGGGAAGAGCAAGCGCCCTTCCTTCATCATCTCGTAGAGGCGATGTACGCCCGTGGTCGTCTCCTCCGTCACGCCCTTGATGCCCTGGCCGATCCGCGTCCAGCGCTGCGGATCCTCGGTGAGGGAGCGACGCAGCACCTCGAGGATGACGGCGTACTCCTCGGAGTCGGTCGGATCGGTGCTCGGCACGACGCCGGCTGCCTCGAACTCCGTGCCCTTGTGGACCAGAAGCGTGGCGTCGCCACCGTCGTCGAGGATCATGTTGGGGCCGGCGCCATCGGGCCACATGAGCACCTTCTCCGTGCACCACCAGTACTCGTCGAGAGTCTCGCCCTTCCAGGCGTAGACCGGGACGCCGCGCGGGTCATCCGGTGTGCCGTCCGGGCCGACGACGACAGCGGCGGCGGCATGGTCCTGCGTGGAGAAGATGTTGCAAGAAGCCCAGCGAACGTCGGCGCCGAGGGCGACGAGGGTCTCGATGAGCACGGCCGTCTGCACCGTCATGTGAAGGGAGCCGGTGATGCGAGCACCCTTGAGCGGCTGGCGCGCGCCGAACTCCGCACGCATGGCCATGAGGCCGGGCATCTCATGCTCGGCGAGGCGGATTTCGTCGCGGCCGAAGTCGGCGAGGGAAAGGTCAGCGACCTTGTAATCGGGGGTGGTGTGATCGGACATGGTTGAACACCTCGTGGAATGTGAGGGGGGCCGGCGGACGGCACGAGGCTTCGTTGGTCCGGCGGGCGTGATCACAGCGTACCCTCCCCGGCTCCCTTGCGCACAGGCGCAGGAGCGGAGGTTCTTCCACCGGGACCCTCGTGGAGCGAGCTCGCGATCAGTGGGCGTGGGTCCATGAGGGATGACCGTCACACCAGACCCACGTGTTGCATCCACGCGTGCGCCCCTCATACGTCGCATCGGTTCGGCCGTTGTAGATGCCATCGCTCTCGGAAGTCCCCCGGCGTGCGCAGGATGCGGTCTCCCCGGTCCATACGTCTGCGCGGCGTGCGAGGGGTGCCTCATGGGCCCGGTTGCAGAGCATCAGCCCTCCCCGGTCCCGGACGGCTGGATCTCCACGCATGTGGTGGCCGACTACGCGGGAATCACCCGCACGATCCTCACCGCGTGGAAGGAGCGCGGCCGCAGGGATGTGTCCGTCTACCTGGCGCGCGCTCTCGCTCGCGCGGTGCACGAGGCGGGGGTGGCCGCACGGACCCAGAGTGCGAGCGACGTGGGCTGCGTGACCATCGTCCCGATCCCCGCATCCTGCGCGGCGCGTCGTCGGCGCGGAGAGGATGCGTGGGCACGCGTCGTGCGCCAGGCGATGCAGGTGGCTGACCCGCCTGTGGGTCTCACCCTCGCGCGATGTCTGCGGCTCACCCGCCAGCCGCGGGATCAAGCGGGTCTCACCGCCCTCGAACGCAAGGCCAACCTCGCTGAGGCCCTTGCCTGTGACGCGCCACCGGAGGGCCCCGTGATCATCGTCGACGACATCGTCACCACCGGAGCCACACTGGCGGAAGCCGCCCGAGCGCTACGCGTCGCGGGCGTGGGTGAGGTGAGGGCTGCAGCCATTGCGGCCACCTCCCGGGGCCGGCGGCGCGGGTAGGCACCACACTGGGGAGGTGTCTCACTCCCGGACGCTCGCGCTCTCCGCGGTCGTCATTGCCCCGACTCCTGTCGTGCGGCGCGGGCTCACCGCGATCCTGTCCGATGCGGGCTGGCATGTGGTCGACGATGTGGGAGATATCGACGCCGGGCCCAGCGTCGCAGTGTGGGAACTGCCAGCGGCGGCCACACCTGCCGACATCTCCGGCATGCTCAGCGAACTCGACGGCACGCCGTTGCTCGTGCTGGTCGCGGCCGCGACGCCGGATGTCCTCGGTGCCCTCGTGTCTGCGGGCGCTCGCGGGGCCGTCGACCGTGACATCGAAGAGATGGCCCTCGTGCAGGCGGCGCGCGCCGTTGCCGATGGCCGCACCGTGGTCAACGCGGGAGCGCGCACGGACGCCGCAGGGTCGCGTCCACCCACACTCACTCGCCGGGAATCCCAGGTGCTGGCCCTGCTGTGCGCGGGGCGCACCAACCATGAGATCGCCGAGGCATTGGTCATCAGCGACAACACGGTGAAGAACCACGTGCGCCGGCTCTACGAGAAACTCCAGGTGCGGTCGCGCACCGAAGCGGTCGTGCGTGCGGCGCGTTGGGGCCTCGTGCGCATCGATGGCGTGGATGCGCTCGCGGGCACCCCTGCCCCCGCCGGGCCGGGATAGGGGGAACCGGCCCGTCTAGGATGACCGGGTGGGCATCATGGACAAGATCCTCCGCGCAGGAGAGGGCAAGACCCTTCGGGCTCTCGACAGCATTGCCCGGCAGGTCAACGCAATCGAGGACGACTTCGTCGCGATGAGCGATGAGGAGCTGCGGGCTCTCACGGGGGAATACCGCACGCGCCTGGAGCAGGGCGAGACACTTGACGACCTCCTCCCCGAGGCTTTCGCCACCGTCCGCGAGGCCGCTCGGCGGACCCTGGGGCAGCGCCACTACGACGTCCAGCTCATGGGTGGTGCCGCCCTCCATCTCGGCAACATCGCCGAGATGCGCACCGGTGAGGGCAAGACCCTCGTCGCGACGTTGCCCTCCTACCTCAATGCCCTCTCGGGCCAGGGTGTGCACGTCGTCACGGTCAACGACTACCTCGCTGAGCGCGACGCGGAGTGGATGGGGCGCATTCATCGTTTCCTCGGGCTGAACGTCGGCGTGATCCTCGCGCACATGACCCCCGCCGAGCGGCGCGAGGCATACGCAGCGGACATCACCTACGGCACCAATAACGAATTCGGCTTCGACTACCTTCGCGACAACATGGCATGGTCGACCACCGAGATGGTCCAGCGCGGCCACAACTTTGCCGTCGTCGATGAGGTCGACTCCATTCTCATCGACGAGGCGCGGACCCCGCTCATCATCAGCGGCCCGGCTGATCAGCCCACCAAGTGGTACGCGGAGTTCGCGCGCATCGCCCGCACGCTGACGATCGACGAGGACTACGAGGTCGACGAGAAGAAGAAGACCATCGGTGTGCTCGAATCCGCCATCGACAAGGTCGAGGACCAGCTCGGCATCGACAACCTCTACGACACGGTCAACACGCCCCTCGTGGGCTTCCTCAACAATGCCGTTCGAGCCAAGGAGCTCTTCAAGCGGGATCGCGACTACGTCATTCTCGACGGCGAGATTCTCATCGTCGA
>CAJBMR010000429.1 GCA_903954205.1 uncultured bacterium
CCCGTCGCCCTCGTCGCGGCTGGACCTGGCGACCCTGAGCTGCTGACCCTGCGCGCCGCCGAGCTGCTGCGCACGGCCGAGCGCGTCATCGCCGACTTCGACGCTGTCGAGATCGCCCGTGGCCTCGTGGCCCCGGACGCCGAACTCACGGCTGCTGTCGATGCCAAGGGGCTTCCCCTTGATCACGCAGGTCGCGCCAAGCTGGTGATCGAAGCCGCGCGCGAGGGTTACCGGACCGTGCGCCTCCTCGCTGGAGATCCCGTGTTCGACGGATCCCTCGCTGTGGAGTCGGCGGCCCTGCGCAAGGCCAAGGTCCCCTTCGAGATCGCGCCGGGTGTGAGCACGGCCGTGGCCGTCCCCGCCTACGCAGGGCTGGGCCTCACGGGCCGACGCAGCCGCGAGGTGCATGTCGTCAGTGCATCGGACCCCGATGTCGACTGGACTCCGCTGGCTCGCGATCGCGTGACCGTCGTGGTGCCGGACGGCGCCGACGCCGCGCCGGCGATCGCCAAGGCGCTGATCACCGCGGGACGCCCCGGTGAGACCCCGATGATCATCACGCGGGGCGGCACCACCGTGGAGCAGCGCTCCATCGTCACCACGCTCGACGACGTCGCCACCGACGTCAAGAACGCCAAGCAGGCAGGCCCCGGCGTGGTCGTCGTGGGTGAGGTTGTCACCCAGCGCGACCGCATGGCTTGGTTTGACGTCAAGCCGCTCTTCGGGTGGCGAGTTCTCGTGCCGAGGACCCAGGACCGCTCCGACGACCTCCTCGATCGGCTGGTGCGCTTCGGCGCGATCCCGGTTGAGGTGTCCACCATCAGCGTCGAGCCGCCGCGCACGCCGCAGCAGATGGACAGGGCCGTGCACGGTCTGGTTTCTGGACGCTACGAGTGGATCGGCTTCACGAGCGTCAACGCCGTCCGCGCTGTGCGCGAGAAGCTCGAGCAGTACGGCCTGGACGCCCGGTCCTTCGCCGGCCTCAAGGTCGCCGCGGTCGGCTCCGACACCGCCCAG
This sequence comes from uncultured bacterium, assembly GCA_903954205.1. Classification (GTDB taxonomy): domain Bacteria; phylum Actinomycetota; class Actinomycetes; order S36-B12; family S36-B12; genus Mxb001. The sequence goes on from CAJBMR010000429.1 coordinate 1,018, forward strand.
GCGCTGGTCGCCTTCGGCGTGCAGCCGGACCTCGTGCCCATCGGCGAGACCTCGACCCAGGCACTGCTCGAGGAGTGGCCTCCTTACGACGAGTTGATCGATCCCATCAACCGCGTCTTCCTCCCGCGCGCAGACATCGCCACGGAGACTCTCGCGGCAGGACTCTCCGAGCTGGGCTGGGAGGTTGAGGACGTTACGGCGTACCGCACCGTGCGTGCTGCGCCGCCGCCCGCCGAGACTCGCGAGGCGATCAAGTCCGGTGGCTTCGACGCGGCGCTCTTCACGTCGAGCAGCACCGTGCGCAACCTCGTCGGCATCGCGGGCAAGCCGCACACGACGACGATCATCGCGTGCATCGGCCCGCAGACAGCGAAGACCGCCGAGGAGCACGGCCTGCGCGTCGACGTTCTCGCTGAGGACCCCACGCCGGTGTCCCTCGCCGAGGCGCTCGCCGCGCACGGCGAGGAGCTGCGCCTGGCTGCTCTCGAGGCCGGGGAGTCGTCATGGCGTCCGAGCCGTCGCCGTGCGGCCGCGCGCCGCAAGGCCACCTGAGTCCTCGGATGACCAACTCCAGCGACCGCACCGTGGTGCATGTGCTGCGTCACGGAGAGGTGCACAACCCGGAGGGTGTCCTCTACGGACGCCTTCCCGACTATCACCTCTCCGATCGCGGTCGTGCGATGGCCGATCGTGCTGCGGAGGCTCTCGCAGACCGAGACATCGCACGAGTAGTCGCATCGCCTCTGGATCGTGCACAGGAGACCGCGGCCCCCATCGCGGCCGTGCACGGGCTGGAGATCGTCACCGACCCGCGCGTCATCGAGGCGGACAACGTCTTCGAGGGTCAGCGCGTGGGAGTCGGCGACGGCGTACTGCGGCAGCCGCGTGCCTGGCGGCACCTGTGGAATCCGCTCACCCCCTCCTGGGGTGAGCCGTACGTCGAGTTGGCCGACCGCATGACCGACGCGATCCACGACGCCCGCGATGAGGCGCGCGGCCGGGAGACCGTCATCGTGAGCCACCAACTCCCCATCTGGATTGCGCGTCTGCACGCGGAGGATCGCCGGCTCTGGCACGACCCCCGCAAGCGCGAGTGCTCCCTCGCCTCCCTCACCTCATTCGAATTCGAAGGCGACCGCCTTGCTTCGGTCGTGTATTCCGAGCCCGCGGCCGATCTCCTGCCCGGCGCCAAGGGTCGGGGTGCCTGAGGCACCTCGGCATGTGACCATCGATATATGCGACGCCTGATCCCCGTGCTGGCCGCGGCCCTGCTCATCACCGCGTGCGGTTCCGGCGCGAGCGAGAGCGAGGGGGCGGGCACGGCGTTCGTCGCGGGAGACGGCTCGATCGTGCTCATCGCGCCCGAGGAGCGCGGACCGGCCCCCGATCTGGTCGGGCCGACCCTCGAGGGTGGCGAGTTCCGATTGCGCGACCATCTGGGAGAGGTGGTCGTGCTCAATGTCTGGGCCTCGTGGTGCGCCCCCTGCCGAGCCGAAGCTCCCGTCCTGGAGACCGTGTGGCGTCAGGTGGAGGGTGAGGGCGTGCAGTTCGTCGGGCTCGACACGCGTGACACCGAAGCAGCGGCCCTCGCGTTCCTCGACGCCTACGACGTGACCTATCCCAACGTCATCGACGCTGACGGGCGACTCCAACTGCTCTTCAGCGACACCCTCCCGCCGCAGGCGATCCCCTCCACCCTCGTCGTCGACCGAGAGGGGCGTGTGGCCGGGCGCATCATCGGCCGTGTCACCGAGGCGACGCTGACGGCGCTGATCGAGGACGTGGCGAAGTCGTAGGCTGCTGACGTGGGCATCGCGGAGACCGTGGCGAGCGGGAGCCTCGTCCTCGCCATGCTCCTCGCCTTCGCCGCGGGGATCGTGTCCTTTGCGAGTCCCTGCGTGCTCCCCCTCGCTCCTGGATACCTCTCGTATGTCACCGGCCTCACCGGCGCAGAGATCGCGGGGGAAGAACGCGGGGGCACCACCACGGTGGTGGTCAAGAGCCGCGTGCTGCTGGGCAGCGTGCTCTTCGTCATGGGCTTCTCCGTGGTGTTCGTCTCCTACGGACTGCTCTTCGGTGGACTCGGTTCGCTCCTGCTCGAGTACCAATCGATCATCAGCCGCATCCTGGGTGTGATCGTCATCGTCATGGGCCTGTCCTTCATGGGCGTGATTCCCGGCATGCAGCGCGAATGGCGCATGCATCGGATGCCGAGTTACAGCGTGTGGGGTGCACCGGTGCTCGGGGTGCTCTTCGGCCTCGGCTGGACTCCCTGCATCGGGCCGGCGCTCACCGCCGTGCAGAGCCTGGCCTTCACCGAGGGGAGTGCGGCACGCGGGGCCCTGCTCTCCTTCGTCTACTGCCTCGGCCTGGGGCTGCCCTTCATCCTGCTCGGGCTGCTCTTCCGTCAGGCCGCGGGCACGCTCGCCTGGGTACGCCGCCACTACACCCTCATCATGCGTATCGGTGGCGGACTGCTCGTGGCGATCGGCATTCTCCTCGTCTCTGGCCTGTGGGACTCGATCACCATCTGGATGCGCACGCTCGTGCCGGGATTCGAAACGCCGCTCTAGGAGACCTCTCCGCGAATGGTGCGGCTGAGTGTCGATCTGACGCGCACTGCGCCGCACAATTCCCGCGGGACCGTCAACCCCGGGAGATCGAGCGAGGTGTTGTCGCTGGGTTTCCCCAAGTTCACGGGCCGGCCCGGTGGAGAGGGGGCTTCCTGGGCCACCTGGGAGCGCGCACCCAGCCGACCCGAGGCAGACTGGCGGGGGATGACTACGACGACAGACCGGCCCTCCACCGAGCCCGCGGCCCCGCCGCCGCTCGGCACGGTCGGCTTCGCTCGCTGGTGCTGGCGGCAGCTGACGAGCATGCGGGTTGCGCTCATCCTGCTCTTCTTTCTGGCCATTGCTGCGATCCCCGGTTCGGTGCTCCCGCAGCGCGGCACCGACCCGATCCGGGTCAATGACTGGATCGAGGGCAATCCGACGTGGGGGCCGATCCTCGACCGACTCGGCTTCTTTGATGTCTACGCCGCCCCGTGGTTCGCTGCCATCTACCTCCTGCTCTTCGTGTCGGTGATCGGGTGCGTCCTGCCCAGGACTCGCCTGCACTGGCGCGCCTTGCGCAGCGCTCCGCCCGCGGCACCGCGACGACTGGATCGCATGCCGCAGCATCGCTCCTGGGAGTCGACCGCTTCAGCCGAGGAGATCCTGGACCGCGCATACGCCGACCTCAAATCCCGGCGCTGGCGAGTGGCACGCGGGGACGGCTGGGTCGCTGCGGAGAAGGGCTACTGGCGCGAGACGGGCAACCTGCTCTTCCACGCGGCCCTGATCGCGCTGCTGATCGGCGTCGGCTACGGCGCGCTCTTCGGGTGGCGAGGCAATGTCATCGTGCGCGAGGGGAGTGGCTTCTCCGACACCCTCACGCAGTACGACGCATGGGGTGGAGGTCGTCTCGCCGACCCCGCGTCCCTGCCGCCCTTCGCCTTCACACTCAATGACTTCCGCGTGGACTTCGAGCGCGACGAGGCTCAGCGGGGAGCGCCGCGCCTCTTCGAGGCCGAGCTCACACTGTGGCCTTCGCCCGGTGCGCCCGCGGAGACGGCGTTGGTGCGCGTCAATGAGCCCCTCAGCATCGACGGCGCGAAGGTCTTCCTCGTGGGTCACGGCTACGCCCCCATCCTGCGGCTCACCGATGCCCTGGGCCGGGTCGTTCACGACGAAGGCGTGGTCTTCCTCCCGCAGGACGGCAACCTCACCTCGACCGGCGTACTCAAGGCCCCCGATGCCACGCCGTCCATCGGCATCGAGGGACTCTTCCTGCCCACGGCCGCCGTCGATGACGTGCGCGGCCCGCACTCGACATTCCCCGAGATCGATGATCCCGCCGTATTCCTCTCGGCGTGGGCCGGTGATCTCGGCCTCGACTCCGGCGTACCCCAGAGCATCTATGCGCTCGACACCGAGGGCATGAACCAGCTCGGCATCGAGGCGCTGCGTCCCGGCGAGACCTGGGCACTGCCCGGCGGCAACGGGACCGTGGAGTTCGTCGGGGTCACCCGCTGGGCTTCCTTCCAGATCGCTCATGATCCGGGCAAGGAGCCCGCTCTCGCTGCCGCGATCGTGGCCCTGGTCGGTCTCATGATGTCCCTCTTCATCCAACGTCGCCGGCTGTGGGTCCGTGCCAGCGAGTCGGCATCGGGGGCTACCGTGGTCAGTGTCGCTGGGCTTGCCCGCAGCGATGAGGCAGATCTCGCGCCCGAAGTCGACGCGGTGGTCGAAGCGGTGAGCGAAGGGAGTGGCACGACATGACAGCAGCATCCCTGGCCGAGTGGAGCAACCTCGCGGTCTACTCCTCGATGCTCGTGCTCATCGCCGCCCTGATTGCCTTCGCTATCAGCTTCGCTGCTCGCGGCCAACGGGTCATGTCGCCCGAGTTGGTGTCGGTCGGAGCGGGAGCGCCGAGTCTGGACGCGGCCCAGTCCGACAGGGTCGACTTGGCCGACCCGCCGGGCTCCTCCGGCCCCGGTCGGCGTGCGGGCAATGTGGCCATGGCGCTTACCTGGCTCGCCACCGCACTGCTGCTTGTGGGTCTCGTGCTGCGCGGAGTCTGGGCGGGGCGCGTGCCGTGGGGCAACATGTACGAGTTCTCACTCGCTTGGACCTTCGGGATCCTTGTCGTGTTCCTCGCCGTGTCGCTGCGACGCGATATTCGCTGGCTCGGCCTGCCGGTGGTGTTCCTGGCGCTGCTCAGCCTCGGTCTCGCCGTGACCGTCCTCTATACCGAGGCGGCGCAACTGGTCCCGGCGTTGAAGTCATGGTGGCTCATCATCCACGTCGCGTCGGCGATCATCTGTGGCGGCGCCTTCACCGTGGCTGCGGCGATCTCTGTCCTCTACCTGTGGCGCGATCGGGCCGAGCGCAGGGGCAAGGTGACCGGCATCGTCGCGTCACTCCCTGATGCCGCGCGACTCGACACCCTCTCGTATCGCATCCTGGCCTTCGCCTTCCCGCTGTGGACCTTCGCGGTCATCAGCGGTGCCATCTGGGCGGAGAATGCCTGGGGTCGCTACTGGGGCTGGGATCCCAAGGAGACCTGGGCCTTCATCACGTGGGTGATCTACGCCGGATACCTGCACGCGCGATCGACCGCAGGATGGCGCGGGCGCCGAGCGGCGTACATCTCGATCTTGGGCTTCGTGTCGTTCCTCATCAACTACTTCGGCGTCAACATCTTCGTCAACAGCCTGCACTCCTACGCCGGGTTGTAGACCGCCCGGTTGCGCAGGTGCCCTAGGCGGGAGCCTGGCCGTCGGCCTCGCCGCGGCGACGTTTCATGCGCTCGACCCAGGCGTCGTCGTCAAGCTGGCGAAGGAACGCCGGATCGTCGTCGGGTGCGACCGGCCCGCGCTTGCGCCTGCGGCCCTGTCCTCGGGGGCGTCCGGCCAGCAGCCAGAGCAGGCCGCCGAGGAGCGGGATGAGGATGACGATGAGCAGCCAGACGAACTTCGGCAAGGTGCGCACGTTCGAACTGGATGTGCGCAGGACGTCGACGATGAACCAGATGTAGACGGCCAGTCCGAGTAGGACCGCGATGACCCTGAGCATGCTCACCTCCCGATGACACGATAACCCCCCGCCACTCGCACCGCGCGATCACGCCTCTGCCCCCGAGCGTGCCCGTCGTGCGGCAACGCAGATAACGTGGAGGGATGCGCGGCATCGCGGTCTACACGGGCCTGCGGGTGGCCCTCCTCGCGGCGGTGTGGCTGCTCATCCAGGTGGTCACCCCCATGCGGGGGCTCCTCGCGGTCGCCGTGGCGCTCGTCATCTCCGGAGCGATCAGTTTCATCGTCCTGGATCGCACGCGCGACAAGGCGAGCGCGGGACTTTCGGGCGTCTTCCGTCGCATCGACGAGCGCATCGAGCGCAGCAAGGTTGCCGAGGATGTCGATGATGAGCCGCCCGTGCGTGAAGTGCCGGCGTCAGGACAGAGCGAGTCCCGCCCCCAGCAGGAGGCCGTAGGCGAGGACGAGCAGTCCGGTGGCTTGCAGCACGGGCACGAGGTCGCGACCGGAAGCGCCGCTGATGACGGCGAGGACGGGACGCAAGGCCAGGGCAGCGGAAACGATGCCGAGCCAGGCGAAGGGAAGCCCGAGCCCACCCGGTAGTGCGATCGCTGGGATGACGGCGTAGGCCGAGACGATGAGTACGACGTAGGCCACGCGTGTGGCGCGGTCTCCCATCCGCACGGCGAGCGTGCGCTTGCCGACCGCGGCATCGGTGGGGATATCGCGCAGGTTGTTGGCCACGAGCACAGCGCAGGTGAGCGCTCCTACACCGATCGAAGCGACCCAGGCGGCCGCGGGGATCGTGAGTGCCTGGACGTACGCCGTGCCGACGACGGGCACGACACCGAAGAACGCGAAGACGAAGACCTCACCGAGCCCGAAGTAGCCGTAGGGCTTGGGGCCGCCGGTGTAGAGCCACGCGGCGAGCAGCGCCACGGCTCCGACGCCGAGCAGCCACCACTGCCCGGTGAGTGCCACCAGGATGAGGCCGGCCGCAGCGGAGACGAGCAGGCTTGCCAGAGCAGCGCGGCGTACCTGCGCCGGTGCGGCGAGTCCCTGTCCCACGAGTCGCACCGGTCCGACACGCTCCTGGTCAGTCCCTCGGATGCCGTCGCTGTAGTCGTTGGCGTAGTTCGCGCCGATCTGCGCGGCGAGCATGACGATCAGCGCGAGGCCGGCTCGCACGGGCTGGACCGCGCCGATGGTGGCGGCCGCGCCGGTGCCCACGGCGATGGGAGCGATGGCGGCGCCGAGCGTGCGCGGACGCGCGCCTTCGAGCCACTCGCGTGCGGTGGCCATGCGACCTCCCGATCAGTCGGTCTGCGCGAGTGCGCGGAGGCCGAGGCGGTCGATCTTGCCACTGGGCAGCATTGGCAGGCTCGCGACAGGCACGACCTCGGGTCGCGCCGCACCACCGAGTCGCTCGGCGACGAGTGGTGCGATGGCGGTGAGGCCTGCGGGGTCTTCCATGACGACGAAGGCGACGAGGCGATGGCCCTGGCGTGGATCCGGGATCGCGACGACGGCGGCCTCGCGGACACCCAGCTCGCTGAGGACGATGGCCTCGACCGCGCCGAGTGCGACGTTGACCCCGTGGACGGCGACGACGTCGTCGATGCGCCCCGCAATGCGCAGGCGACCGTCTACCCAGGCACCGTGATCGGCGGTGCGGAATCGACGCTCGCTGCCCGTGCCGCTGAACTCCGGGGACTCCCCGTGGTCTCCCCGGTATCCCGCGGCGACCTGCGGCCCGACGACGTCGATGCGCTGGGTGTCTCCATCAAGCTCGATGCGGACCCCGGGGAGGGGGACGCCGTCGTAGACACAGCCCCCCGTGGTCTCGGTCATGCCGTACGTCGTCACGAGCCGGATGCCCGCCTGGCGCGCACGCTCGGCGAGGTCGTCGGGTGTGGCCGCAGCGCCGACGAGCACGGTGGTCGCACCTGTCAGCCATGCGGTGGCCTCGGGCGAGGCGAGGATGTCCGCCAGCTGCGTGGGCACGATGGAGATCGCGAAGGGCTCCTCGATGCGCAGGGCGAGCAGATCGTCGACACGGAAGGCAGCGGCGCCCCCGACCGACGACAGTGCGTGCAGGGAGGTCCCGGCCAGGTGAGCGCGGACGATGGCGCCGAATCCGCCGATCGAGGTCACCGGCAGGGCGAGGACCCACGAGCACGCACGCAGTCCGGGGATGTGTGCCCAGGAGGCCTCCACTGCGGCACGCAGATTGGCGCGAGTCACGAGGACCCCGCGGGGCGCGCCGGTCGATCCGCTGGTCGCGGCGACCAAGGCGGTGTCGTCGTCCTCGACTGGCTCATCGGGGCGGACGCACGCTCGCACCATCCGCGCGTAGTCCTCGCTCACATGCCGTGACGGCACCGGGATCAGCGTGAAGGGGGCACCGTCGCCCTCCATGCGTGCCGCGAGGGCCGCGCGTGCCGCCTCGATCCCGGCGGGGCCGGGGGGCACGTCGACCGCACGCAGTGGGAGTGCCGCCATGCGGACGAGAGTAGGCCTGACTAGGTTTGGTGCTACCGGTGATCCCCACCGGCCCACACGAAGGAGTCACCGGTGGCGCAGGAGTTCGATTCCCGCAACCGATATCCCCTGCCGCCCGTCGTAGCCGAGGGATCCCCCGCCTTCACTGACCCGGGCTACTCGAGCATCGTCCCCGCGTGCGAGTGGGTGAGCGTCGGGGACTACGGCGATATCCGTTACGAGCACTCGACGGGCGATGCCGCCGGCATCGCCAAGATCACCATCGATCGCCCGCACAAGCGCAATGCCTTCCGGCCCCAGACGCTCTTCGAGATCTCCGACGCCCTCAATGAGGCGCGCGATGACGACAGCATCGGCGTCATCATCCTCACCGGCCAGGGTGACTGGGCCTTCTGCAGCGGCGGCGACCAGATGATCCGCGGCGACGACGGCTACAGCGGGGACGATGACGTCGCCAAGAAGGGCATCGGGCGGCTCAATGTCCTCGACCTTCAGATCCAGATCCGTCGCACGCCCAAGCCGGTAGTCGCCATGATCGCGGGCTACGCCGTCGGCGGCGGCCACGTGCTTCACGTCGTCTGCGACCTGTCGATCGCCGCGTCCAATGCGCGCTTCGGCCAGACGGGGCCCAAGGTCGGCTCCTTCGACGGTGGCTACGGCTCGGGCCTGCTGGCGCGCACGATCGGGATGAAGCGCTCGCGCGAGGTCTGGATGCTCTGCCGGCAGTACGGCGCGGAGCAGGCCTACGACTGGGGGCTGGTCAACTCCGTCGTCCCGCTCGCCGATCTCGAGCGCGAGACCGTGGACTGGGCTCAGCAGATGCTCGCCCTCTCCCCGCTTGCGCTGCGCATGCTCAAGGCCTCGCACAACGCCGCCGACGACGGTCTCGCCGGAGTGCAGCAGCTCGCGGGTGACGCGACGCTGCTCTTCTATATGACGGAAGAGGCGCAGGAAGGCCGCGATGCCTACGCCCAGCGCCGCTCACCCGACTTCGCTAAGTTCCCGCGCCGCCCCTGATCGACGTGGACGTCACAC
>CAJBMR010000430.1 GCA_903954205.1 uncultured bacterium
CACAGCATGTCCGCCGGCTTCGACGCGCAGCCCATAGGCCTCCACGGGGTGGTTCACGCGCGCCGCTGTCGCGAGAAAGGGACCGATGCGGTGCTCTCCCTCGACCAGATCGTGGAAGTCGAACTCGCGCGTCATGCCGGGCTCTTCTGCGAGGTCGTAGGCCCGGGCCATGCGCTGGGCTGTGCCGCTCGGTCCCCAGACAGGGATGGGCTCACGCGGTCCCTCAGGGTGGTAGCGCTGCGCGACGTAGAGCCCGCACAGGTCGAGGCAGTGATCGGCATGCAGGTGGGAGAGGACAACGGCGTCGATGTCCGTCAGTGCCACATGGCGCTGGAGTACGCCGAGTGCTCCATTGCCCAGGTCGAGCACGAGTCGGAAGCCGTCGTACTCGATCAGGTAGCAGGACGCAGGCGAGTCGGGGCCGGGAAAGGAGCCGGCGCAGCCGATCACGGTGAGGCGCACGCTGTGAGCCTACGGCGACGTCGATGTTCCCAGCACACCCACGCCAGCTCGGGAAGGAGGTCGCGACTGCGCTTGGCGAACCACGGGGTGCCATAGCGCGTGAGCCACCAGGCGCGGTGCCACCCCGACGGCTGGGGGCCTGAAGGGGGGCTTATCGGGTGTTGGGCGCGCCACCCAAGGTCCGTCAGGGCTTCCAAGGCCATGGCGGCCAGTGCGCGATGTCCGGCCGCGCTGGGATGCAGTCGATCGATCGACCAGGCCTGTCGCTTCGGCGTAAAGTCCGAGCGCTGGGGATCGATGAGGGCAACGCGCGGTTCTCCGGCGACTCGCGCCCGGATCGCGTCGTTGACTGCGGCCGCTCGCTCCCCCAACACCTCCCTGATCAACCGGGGGCCCGGCAACGTCAGGCGGGGATCGTGCAAGAGCACCACGGCGACGTCTGCCCCCACGCGTCGAAGGCCAGCCACGGTCTGATCGACATGGGACGCAACGTCTTGTGCGCTGAAGTCCCCGCGCAGAACGTCGTTGCCACCCACAAGCAACGTCGCGAGCTGCGGCCGCCTCCCGATAGCCACCGCGGCCTGGATGCCCGACACATCGCGGGCTCGAGCACCTAGCCGGGCAACGTTGGTGAACTCCGCGGCACCGAGCGCGAACGAGAGATGCGCCGCCCAGCCAGCGGGGACTCCTATGTCCCCGACGCCCACCGTCACGCTGTCACCGAGCGCGACGACTGTGGCGGCCATGGCGTGCGCTAGGCGACGGAGCCGACTCGTTCAGCATGAAGCGCCAGCATCGTCCCCACAGTCTGGGACCACGGATACTCCTCGGCACGAACCCGTGCTGCTCGGCGACGGCCATCTTCAGGCCGACGAAGGATGCTCATGATGGCCACGGCCAGAGCCGATCCATCCGGGGCAACCGCCTGACCCGCAGCGCCCGAGGCGATCTCGACCAGGGCGCTGGTCCGCGATGCGACCACGGGAGTGCCCGAGGCCAAGGCCTCCAGCGCGGCCAGTCCGAACGTCTCGATGGGTCCGGGATTCACGGCAACATCGGCAGAGGCGAGGATTCGCGCCAGTCGCTCACGATCGGGCACATGCCCCAGGAACGTCACGGGAAGGCCCGAAGCAGCTTTGCGCACGTGACTCTCCCAAGCGCCCGTGCCGATGACGATGAGACGGGCTCGGACACCTCGCCGGCGTAGCCGCGCCAACGCTGACACAGCAAGGTCAGGGCGCTTCTCCCTGGACAGCCTGGTGCAGCTGACCAAGAGCACATCAGCGTCGTCCCCGAGGAGTAGTTTTCGCTCAAAGTCGTCGTAACGCGTGGGATGGAAGGCGTCGAGGTCCACTCCCAGGGGGACCCGCACGACGTTGCGCGCGCCGATGCGCTCGAACTCCTCAGCGGCGAATTCCGTGGTCGCCACGATGCTGTCGAATAGGTGCATGCTGCTCCTGTTCCACATGTCGGCCAGGATGCGGTGGGGCAGCCCAGGCGGCGTGAAGGCCCGTAGGACGCCGTCGACTCGCTCGTGGGCCCACATGACGGCAGGCAGCCCCGCAGCAGAGGCCCACCATCCGAGGGGCCGAAGCGTGAGTCGATCGGCGACCTCCAGCGCGTCCGGACGGACATCGTCGAGGACGGCGCACAGCATGTCGACATCCGTGATGGC
>CAJBMR010000431.1 GCA_903954205.1 uncultured bacterium
ATGCTGACCAGGCGCGGCGGATCCTCGAGGCGGCGAAGGCCCAGGGGGTGGGCCTGCGGGTGCATGCCAACCAACTCACACAGGGTGATGGCGTGCGGCTGGCCGTCGAGTTGGGCGCTGCATCGGTCGACCACTGCCCGCACCTCGGCGATGACGACCTCGAGGCGCTCGCCGGCTCGGACACGGTGGCGACACTCGTGCCGGGCGCCGAATTCTCGACACGGTCGACGTACGCGCCGGCCCGACGGCTCTGGGATGCAGGCGTCACCGTCGCGATCGCCTCGGACTGCAATCCCGGTTCGTCGTACACCACCTCGATGCCGCTCATGGTCGCGCTCGCGGTGCGCGAGATGGGGCTGTCACCCGCCCAAGCCGTGTGGGCAGCGACCGCCGGGGGCGCTGCCTCGCTGCGGCGCGATGACATCGGGGTGATTGCCCCCGGTCGGCGCGCGGACCTCATCGCCCTCGATGCGCCGTCACACGTGCACCTGGCCTATCGCCCGGGCGTGCCGCTCGTAAGCGGCGTGTGGCGTGCGGCCGACCGCGTCGTTTAGTCACCGCAGGATTGCAGGGCGGTCGCGAGGCGAGATTCGCGGTCGCCGGAGATCATCGTGAGTTGCAGACGAGGTGCGACGTACTTGCGGATGACTTCGTCCGCCCGGTCGCGGAAGCCGATGCCGTCGCGCATGCCCACCTCCGCGACCCAAGCGATGTCGGGCGAGCACCACAGCAGCACGTCGTAGGACGACGCGTCCGCGATGCCGGCGTCAATGAGTGCGTGATCGTCGAAGTAGACGACGCTGTAGACCGCTGTCATGAGGGGCAGTGGATCGGCGATCACCCAGGGCGTTTCGGAGTAACCGGCCGCGCGCTCCACGGTGCGCACGGTCATCTGCTGCGTGAGGTAGATCCCCTCCTGGTCGGCGGCCGTGGGCAGCCGGCCGAAGGTGCTCACGAAGTCGCGGAGGTACTCCTCGGCCACGAAGCCGGGCAGGGTCTGGGCGAGGTCCTCGGCGAGGGTGGTCTTGCCGGTGCACTCCCCACCCAGGAGGCCGATCCGCCGAGGTTCCACCCGCCCATCCTGTCGATTGCGGGGCGTGTTCGTCACCTGCGGCTAGGTCTCGGCCGGACGTCGACCGGCCTCCGCCCCCCGCAAAGCGCCGCTTAGCCGCGTTATCAGGGCGCGAATCGCGGTCAAGCGACGTCTTGGGCGCGAGGCGGGGCTGCTGACCCACGACCAGGCGCCATCACTCGGGCCCCCTTGCGAGCCGGGTTACCGGCGAGTAGCGTTGTTGACGGTTGCTCAACTAGCCCGGCTCACCACGCAGGAGGCCCCCATGACCGAGGCATTCATCTACGAGGCGATTCGCACCCCGCGCGGGCGCGGCAAGGCCAACGGCTCACTGCACGGGGTCAAGCCCGTGTCGCTCGTGACCGGCCTCATCGACGAGATGCGGACGCGCCACCCCGACCTCGATACCGACCAGGTTGATGACCTGATCCTCGGCTGCCTCACGCCGTTGGGTGACCAGGGCGCCAACATCGCCAAGACCGCGGCCATCGCCGCGGGACTGCCCGACACGGTCGCCGGCATGCAGATCAATCGCTACTGCTCATCCGGCCTCGAGGCGATCAACATCGCGGCGGCCAAGGTGCGCTCGGGCTGGGACCAGATGCTCTTCGCCGGCGGCGTGGAGTCGATGAGCCGCGTGCCGATGGGCAGTGACGGCGGGCCGTGGGCCATGGACCCGGAGACGGCGTACAACACCTACTTCGTGCCGCAGGGCATCAGCGCCGACCTCATCGCCACCATCAATGGATTCTCGCGTGATGACGTCGACACCTACGCCGCCCGCTCCCAGGAGCGTGCCGCGGCGGCATGGAGCTCGGGCCGCTTCGCCAAGTCGATCGTGCCCGTCAAGGACATCAACGGCGTGACGATCCTCGATTACGACGAGTTCATGCGCCCCGACACCACGGTCGAGTCGCTCTCCAAGCTCAACCCGTCTTTTGCGGCGATGGGCGACATGGGTGGTTTCGACGCCGTGGCCCTGCAGAAGTACCACTGGGTCGAGCGCATCGACCACGTCCACACGCCCGGCAACTCCTCGGGCATCGTCGATGGCGCGGCGCTCACACTCGTCGGCAGCGAGGCAGCGGGCAAGGCTTCGGGTCTCACCCCGCGTGCGCGCGTCGTCGCGACCGCGGTGACCGGCGCTGACCCGACGATCATGCTCACCGGCCCCACGCCCGCCACGCACAAGGTGCTTGCTGCAGCCGGTCTCAAGCCTTCGGACATCGACGTGTGGGAGCTCAATGAGGCCTTCGCCTCGGTTGTGCTCAATTGGATGAAGGACTTCAACCTCGACATCGAGCAGGTCAACGTCAACGGCGGTGCGATCGCCATGGGCCATCCGATCGGTGCCACTGGAGCGATGATCACGGGCACGGTCATGGACGAGTTGGAGCGCACCGGCGGCCGTTACGGCCTCGTCACGCTGTGCATCGGCGGCGGCATGGGCATCGCGACCATCATCGAACGGGTCTGAGGAGAATCATGAGCGACAACATGTTCCGCTGGGAGAAGGACTCCGACAACGTCGTCACCTTGACGATGGACGACCCGGGCGGCAGTGCCAACACCCTCAACGACACCTTCATCACCTCGCTCGAGGCCACGCTTGATCGCCTCGAGGCGGAGAAGGACGACATCGCTGGCGTCATCGTGACGAGCGCGAAGAAGACCTTCTTCGCCGGTGCCGATCTCAACATGATCATCCAGGCGACCCCCGCTGACGCGGAGCGCCTTGAGAAGGAGATCGCGCGCGTCAAGGCGGCCTTCCGTCGCCTCGAGACCATGGGCAAGCCCGTCGCCGCGGCGATCAACGGCGTCGCACTCGGCGGCGGCCTCGAGATCGCGCTCGCCTGCCACTTCCGCGTCGCACTCGACGCCAAGGGCAGCGAGATCGGCCTCCCCGAGGTCTCCCTCGGCCTGCTGCCCGGCGCCGGTGGCGTCGTGCGCACCACGCGCATGTTCGGTCTGCAGAAGGCGCTCATGGAGGTGCTCCTGCAGGGCCAGCGGCGCAAGCCTGGTGCTGCCAAGGACGTCGGCCTTGTCGACGAGGTCGTCGCGACGCCCGAGGAGATGCTCGCCGCGGCAAAGGCATGGGTGCTGGCCCATCCCGACGCCGTGCAGCCCTGGGATGCACCCGGCTACAAGATGCCCGGGGGCACACCGTCCAACCCAAAGCTCGCGATGATGCTGCCTGCCTTCCCTGCCAATCTGCGCAAGCAGATCAAGGGCGCCCCCATGCCCGCACCGCTGGCGATCATGGCGGCCTCCGTCGAGGGCGCGCAGGTCGACTTCGCTACAGCGGAGAAGATCGAGGCGCGCTACTTCGCAAGCCTGGCCACTGGCCAGGTCGCCAAGAACATGACGCAGGCGTTCTTCTTTGACCTGCAGCACATCACCAAGGGCGGCGCACGCCCCGAGGGCTACCCGCAGTACAAGCCGACCAAGGGCCTCATCATGGGCG
>CAJBMR010000432.1 GCA_903954205.1 uncultured bacterium
AGACCATCGGACGCCAGTCACCCGCGGTGGTGCCGGTCTTGGGCACGAGGTCCGCCTTGCGGGTACGCACGAGAAGTTCGAGCGCTTCACCCATCGAGGTGGAACCGGCGGCATCAAGGACGGCGGGGACATTGAAGTGCTGCATCACACCGGGAAGGTCGATGAAGCGGACATCGACGAATTCGATGTCCTGGTCCTTCATGTACTTCAGGACCTCATCTGCGTTCTTGAACATGACACCTCCTGCGGTCACCCGCGATATCGATCGCCTCGGGGTCGGCAGACCGACCCTCGAACGGCGGTTGCCGTCGGTAAGCAAACTAGGCCGAGGGGATTTCCCGACCGTGTACCCCGTGTTTCGCTTCTGTTACGGGGCCGAGAGGCCCCTCCGAGGATCAGCCCCTAGCGTGGAGGGGTGACCACACCCGCCACACCAGGCCCGGGCGTCCCGGCAGGACTGGGGCGCCGGGCCGGGGCCATCGCACTGGACTGGCTGGTGGCCCTCCTGCTGGCCCGCCTCATCCCGGGTGCGGAGTACGGCAGCAGGGACTCTGCGCTCGCCACCCTGGCGATCTTCGCCCTCGAGATCATCGTGCTCACGTGGCTCACGGGCTCGAGTTTTGGTCAGCGCATCCTCGGCATCGCCGTGGTCTCTGAGACTGGCGGGCGTCTATCGCTTTGGCGGATCATCGTGCGGACCCTGCTCATCTGCATCGTCATCCCGGCGCTCGTCTACGACTCGCAGCGAAGGGGTCTGCAGGACCTTGCCGTCGGCTCGCGTGTCGTCATGCGCACCAGTATCGGGATGTCCCGCTAGTCCCGCCCGATCTCCGCCCAAAATCGACGCTATGGCCGCCCTTAGCGTCGTTTACGGGCGGAATCCAGGCTGTCAGCCCCGCATCGCTGATGTGCGGAGCTGTCAGCCCCGCATTGACTTCGGGATCTTGCCGCCCTTCGGCAGCGGCCCCTTGGGGATCGGCACGGGGGAGTCCTTCTTGCTGAAGGCATCGAGGCGCCGGCGTACGTCGTTGACCTCCGCGGGGCGCAGTGCTCGGGGCAGTCGGTTGAGCTCGCGCTGCACCTTCGCCACCGACAGCTGGTCCGCGTCCGTGCCCACCTGGATCTCATAGATCGGCACCTCGGGCAGCCAGCGTGCGGTCTTCTTGCGTTCATTGGCCAGCAGATGCGAGATGCGCTGAGCCGGGCCCTCACCGACGAGGACAACGCCGGGCCGGCCGACGACGCGGGAGACGATGTCGGAGTTCTTGGTCACGGCCACCGCGGGAGTGATGCTCCAGTTGCCGCGCATCTGCTGGATGACGGCGACGGCCGCGCCCGCCTGCCCCTCGATCTGGGAGTAGGCGGCGTTCATGGCGCGCCGACTTAACCAGTAGGTCATCGCCAGCAGGCCCACGGGCATGCCGATGAGGAGCCCGGTGAGCCAGTTGAGGAAGAAGGACACGGGTACGGCGACCAGGGCCGTCACGCCAATGAAGATGGCGAGCATCTCCAGGCCCACCCAGCGGTGCACCTTGCGGGTGAGCGTGAAGTTCTCCCGCAGGGAGCTGAGGTAGCCACGGATCTTGGACATGCGTGCAGCGTAGCGAGGGCCCTACATGCCCGTGGGGGGCAGGACCCGGACCTCATCACCGGCCCGGATCGACCCGGGGCGCTCGACCCAGGCCGTGATGCCGCGTAGGTCCCAGGCTGCCTTGGGGAAGCGCTCGGGACCACTGCCGTAGCGCGCCGCGACCATCCGCCCCGCGATGGTGCAGGGCGTGTTGAATCCGCCTGTCATAAGCACGGCGCCGCTGGCGAAGACCAGCCGAGAGAGAGGTGCCAGGGCGGTGAGGCCGAGCAGCCCCTCGGTGCAGATGTTGTCCGCGATGGTCCCCGCCGCGAGCTCATCGATGCCTAGCGCCTCGGCGATGGCGGCGAGTTCGGCGAGGTCCACGATGGAGAGTTGCCGATGATTGCGGATCTCCGTGCCGCGGGAGAAGACCTCCTTCTGGCGCACATCCGAGGACATCGTCACCCCGTGGTGGCGGTCACCGACCGCACCGCCCCAGTCGAGTTGCAGCTCTGCGACAGCCTCCGGGACTTCGGCGCCCGGGGGCCAGATGTGCACCGCTGCGACGAGACCTTCGCTCATGCGAGGCGATTCGCCTCGCGTGCGGCGACGGCGTCGGCGTAGAGCCGCCCGGCGCGGTAGCTGGAGCGGACCAGCGGGCCGCTCATGACGCCGACGAACCCGATCGCGCGGGCTCGGTCGGCCCATGCAACGAAGTCGTCCGGGGGCACCCAGCGCTCGACCGGGTGGTGGCGGGACGAAGGACGGAGGTACTGCGTGATCGTGATGAGGTCGCAGCCCGCAGCATGCAGGTCCACCAGGGCCTCGTCGACCTCCTCGTCGGTCTCGCCGAGGCCCAGGATGAGGTTGCTCTTGGTTACCAGTCCCGCATCGCGCGCCTGCGTGATGACGTCGAGGGATCGGTCGTAGCGGAACGCCGGGCGGATGCGCTTGAAGATGCGTGGCACGGTCTCGAGGTTGTGCGCCAGCACGCTCGGCGCGGCACCGAAGACCTCGCCCAGCAGCGCCGGTGTGCCGCTGAAATCGGGGATGAGCACCTCGACGCCGCAGTCGGGATTCAGCTCCCGAATCAGGCGCACCGTTTCGGCGTAGAGCCAGGCGCCCTCGTCGTCAAGGTCATCGCGCGCGACTCCCGTGACCGTGGCGTAGCGCAGACCCATCGTCCGCACCGACTCCGCGACGCGACGCGGCTCGTCGCGGTCGAGCGGCGCGGGCTTGCCGGTGTCGATCTGGCAGAAGTCGCACCGGCGCGTGCACTGCTCGCCGCCGATGAGGAACGTCGCCTCGCGGTCCTCCCAGCATTCGTAGATGTTGGGGCAGCCCGCCTCTTGGCAGACGGTGTGCAGGCCCTCGCGCTCGACCAGGGACCGCACCGCGGTGTACTCCGGACCGGTGCGCAGACGCGTCTTGATCCACGCAGGCTTGCGCTCGATGGGCGTTTCGGCGTTCTTCACCTCGAGCCGCAGCAGCTTGCGCTCGGTCATGCCAGCGACCCTACGGCGAGGTCGAGCTCGCGCACGACGTGACCTTCGACGATGGGCAGCATCGCCTCGACCGTCACCTCGCGTCCCAACTCCCAGGTAAGGCTCGTCACGGAGGCGTCCCGGATGCCGCAGGGCACGATGCGATCGAACGCCGTCAAGTCGCAGTCGCAGTTGAGTGCGAATCCGTGAAGCGTCACTCCTTGCGCCACGCGCACTCCGATCGCCGCGACCTTGCGGTCGGGGCCGCGGTCATCCGCCGTCACCCATACGCCGCTGCGGCCGTCGACGCGGGTAGTGGCGAGCCCGACGTCGGCGCAGGCGGAGATCAGCGCGCCCTCCAGTCGCCGCACGTGCGC
This sequence comes from uncultured bacterium, assembly GCA_903954205.1. Classification (GTDB taxonomy): domain Bacteria; phylum Actinomycetota; class Actinomycetes; order S36-B12; family S36-B12; genus Mxb001. Next base: position 3,432 of record CAJBMR010000432.1, read on the forward strand.
GACGACATCCAGGGGCATCGGCAGGCGCACGATGGGGTAGCCCACCAGCTGGCCGGGGCCATGCCAGGTGATCTTGCCGCCGCGATCGACGTCGAGGACCGGCGTACCGTCGACGGGCCTCTCCAAGGGCTCGGTACGCCGCCCCGCGGTGTAGACGGCCTCGTGCTCGAGGAGCAGCAGGGTGTCCGGTGCCTCGCCGGCGGCGACCTCGTCGTGGATGCGGCGTTGGAGGTCCCAGGCCGCGCCGTACTCCCAGGGGTCTGGCCCGAGGCGCGTCACCGTGAACACACGTGAAGCCTAGCCCGAGGCGGTACCGTCACCGCAGGCTCCGGGATCGGGCCGCTGACGAGGAGGTCGCTGTGGGGCGCGTGTCGACGTGGGCGATCCGCCGGCCGCTCGTGGCGGTCCTCGTGTGGGTGATCGCCCTTGTCTCCGTCGGATTCCTGGCGACGACCTTCAAGGGCACCTTCAACGACTCCTTCTCGCTGCCCAACACCCAGTCGGCTCTGGCGCAGAGCTTCCTCATCGATGTCTCGCCCAAGAACGCCAACACGAACTCGGCGAACGTCGTCTGGTCTCCCACCAGCGGCACGGTCAACGACAAGCCGGTGAAGTCCGAAGTCGATGCGCTCCTCACCAAGGTGGCGACCGTCGAAGGCGTGAAGTGCATCACCTCGCCCTACGACAAGACATACGGACCCGACTGCCCCAAGAAGGAACCGGTCTCGGTCCCCTTCCCTCCCGGCACGCCGGAGGACTTCCAGAAGGAGGTGAACGAAGCCTTCGCCAATGGCACCACCGACGTCACCTACCCCGAGGGCACGCCGGCCGACGTCGAGAAGCAGCTCAATGACCTCCTCAACGCCAACGCGGCGGCAATGGAGGCGACGTCGACGATCAGCAAGGACGGCAAGGTCGCCTACGCCGTCGTCGACTTCAAGGGCGAGGCAAGCTCCGTCGCCAGCCCCGAGCAGGCCGACGAATTCATCGCACTCATCGAGGCGGGAAACACGTCGACCCTCGTTGTCGGCGCGTCCGGGCAGATCCTCACCGCCGCGAGCGGGGGAGGGGAATCAAGCGAGGCGATCGGCATCCTCGTGGCGATCGTCATCCTCATCATCGTCTTCGGCAGTCTCATTGCAGCCGGTCTCCCCATCATCGTCGCCATTTCCGGCCTAGTGATGGGTCAGCTGCTCATCCTCCTGGTCGCTCGATTCCTCGACGTCGCCTCGTTCGCCCCCCAACTGGCGTCGATGATCGGCCTCGGCGTCGGCATCGACTACTCGCTGTTCATCCTCAGCCGATTCCGGCAGGACACCCTCGAGGGCAAGGACCCCAAGGAGGCCATCGCCATTGCGATGCGCAGCGCCGGCCGAGCTGTGCTGTTCGCCGGCAGCACGGTGATTGCAGCGCTGCTAGGCCTGTTCGTCCTCCGCGTGAGTTTCTTCTACGGACTCGCGATCGCGGCGGCGGTGACGGTGCTCGTCATCATGTTCGCTGCTCTCATCCTCCTGCCGGCGATTGTGAGCCTCCTCGGCAAGCACACCCTGGGCGTGCGCATGCCCTGGGCGCGCCACCCGCGCCTCAAGCCACTGGATCAGAGTCGCTGGGCGGGCTACGGCAAGCTACTGCAGAAGGCCCCGTGGCTCTTCGCGATCGTCGCCCTCGGCATCCTCATTGGTTTCGCCGTTCCCGCGGCTTCCATCCAGCAGGGCTTCCCCGACAACGGAAGTTCGGAGCCCGGCTCTCCGGCCCGTGTGGGCTTCGATCTCATGGCGGAGGGCTTCGGTCCGGGCGTCAATGGGCCCTTCTTCTTGGCGGTGACGCTGCCGCTGCCCCTGGATGACTCGGTGCTGGGCAAGGTCATCGATGACGTAGCGGCCACCGAGGGCGTCGCGTCGACGATTCCCAACAAGGACATGCTGCCGCTGTATACGACCGCCACTATCGGCGGCAAGGACAGCCCCTATAGCCAGAGCGGTCTCGTCACGAGC
>CAJBMR010000433.1 GCA_903954205.1 uncultured bacterium
GTGCGCGCTCGTCACGTTGGCCGTCCCTCGCGGCTAACCCGCGCCGCCCCCCGCATCGGCTTCTTCGATCTCCTCACGGGTGATGCCCAGGAGGAAGAGAACCGAGTCGAGGTAGGGGGCGTTGACGGCCGTGTCAGCTGCGGCTTGAACGACGGGCTTCGCGTTGAAGGCGATGCCGAGGCCGGCGGCATCGAGCATGTCGAGGTCGTTGGCGCCGTCTCCGATGGCGATCGTCCGTGCGACTGGGATGCCGAACTCGCGCGCGAACTCCTCCAGGGCCTCGCGCTTGCCGTATCGATCGACGATCACACCCGTGACCCGCCCGGTGAGGCGTCCCTCGACGATCTCGAGGGCATTCGCGCGCAGTCCGTCAACTTCGAGTTGCTCAGCGAGCGGTGCGATCACCTCGCGGAATCCGCCCGAGACAAGGCACACACGGAAGCCAAGCCGACGGAGCGTGCGGCACAGGGTTCGGGCACCGGGCGTCAGCCGGATACGTCGAGCCGTCTCGTCCAGAGCCTCTGCGGGCAGGCCTGCGAGCAGTGCGACTCGCTCCTTGAGTGACTCGGCGAAGTCGATCTCGCCACGCATGGCACGCTCGGTGATTTCAGCAACCTCATCGAGAACACCCGCTCGTTCCGCGAGCAGATCGATGACCTCGTCCTGGATGAGTGTGGAGTCGACGTCCATCACGACCAAGCGCTGGCCGCGCCGATCCAGCCCGGCATGCTGGACGGCCACATCGACACCCAGCAGGGGGGCAGCCTCGGACAGCTCTCGTCGGAGGTCGGCGATGTTCTCCCCGGATCCCTCGAAGACCACCGCGGTGACGGGGTACGAGGCTATGCGCCGGATGCGATCGATATTCCATCCACGATCCGCCATGCGGCGAGCCATCTCGGCCACTGCGCGAGGCGGCAGGTGGGCTGCCATCACGGTGACGTGGATTCGCCTGCGCTCGGGATCCTTGCGAGCGATGCTCGCTCCCGGAACCGTCTCGATCTCCATACCCAGGCGTCCGGCTTCGGCGTGGAGGATCGCGCGGGTGTCTCCCACGTTGCCGGCGTCCAAGCCGAGCAGGACCGCGAGAACGAGGCGTCCCCTTACGACGATCTGCTGGATGTCGAGGACCTCGCACGGAGTGTGCCCAAGCGCATCGAAGAGCGATGCGGTGACACCGGGGCGGTCACGCCCACTGAGGATGGCGAGGAGTGTGCCGTCCACGCTCTGAGCCTAACGGGCGGCGCTCACCGTGGTGAATGCGGACTCGACCGCGTTCCTCGCTGCCGACTCGAGGGGTCCCGTATCGACGAGACTGCGTTCGCTGTCGAGAGCAAAGAGGATGCGTAGCCCGAGCGAGGCGAGGTGGCGCGACGCGGGCGGCAGCGGGGGAGGGCCGAGAACCCAGGAGTCCGCCGCGCGCTCCAGATCCTGGCGCCCTTCCGCATGTCCGCCCTGCTCGACGACGTCGAGGAGGTCAACGGTGTGGGCGGCCTCAACGACAGCACGACGCAGAGCGCGCAAGGCCTCCTCCTCATCGGGCGGAGTGCGTCCCAGACTTGGGGCTGAGACGACCCGCCACCCAAGCCTGTCGGAGGGGATCAACCACGTTCCGCCCTGGGCGCCGTCCCAGCCGAGAGCCGCCTCGGCTGACATGTCGCGCGGCAAAACCAGGCCGCGGGGGTCCCCGAACCTGGGCAGCAGGAGCGTCACGCCGCCGACACGACGTGCGTCCCCGAACATGTGCCACCAGCCCCCGGGCGCCTCGCCGAGTGCGCTCATAGCGGCGAGGGCGTCGTCAGCAGGCGTCTCACCGCGCAGGAGGGATCCGAAGGTGGCCGCCGCCCGTGCCGCACGCCATGCGGGCGAGGAGATGCCCAGGGATGCGACGACCATGGACCGACGCTATCCGGCTAGGTTGTCGTCGTGACCGTCGTACTCGCTCTCGAGTCCGTCGGCGTACGGCGCGGCCCGTCATGGATCCTCTCCGACATCACCTGGAGGGTGCGGGCGGAGGAGCGCTGGGTGCTCCTGGGACCCAATGGGGCGGGCAAGTCGACCCTGCTGTCGCTGGCGTCCACCCGGTCCCATCCGACGACGGGCACGGTGACGATCCTCGGTGAGACGCTCGGCATGACCGATGTCTTCGACCTGCGACCGCAGATCGGTCTCGTGGGGGCGGGGCTCACGGATTCGATTCCTCCGCGCGAGCGGGTCCGCGACGTCGTGATGACGGCTTCGTGGGGCATTACCGGTCGCTGGCGCGAGGCGTACGACGACGCCGATGTGCGCCGTGCTGACCGCCTGCTGCGCCTGCTCGGTGTCATCGAGTTGGCGGAACGGCGTTTCGCGACGCTGTCGGACGGCGAACGCAAGCGCGCCCTCATCGCCCGTGCCCTCATGAGCGATCCCGAGATTCTCCTGCTCGACGAGCCTGCTGCAGGGCTCGATCTGGGCGGTCGCGAACAGCTCGTCCGACGCCTCGGCGACATGGCCAGTGATCCGGCCGCCCCAACGACCGTGCTGGTCACCCACCACGTCGAGGAAATCCCACCCGGGATCACCCACGCGCTCCTGCTCAGGGGAGGCGCAGCCGTAGCCCAGGGCAGCGTGACCGATGTGCTCACCAACGAGGCGCTATCGGCGACGTACGGCATTCCGCTCGAGGTGCACCGACGGGACGGCCGATGGGCCGCCCGAGCGATCCCATGACGCGTCGATGGCTCTTCGCTGACCAGTTGGGGCCGCACTTCCTCGGCCCCGATGAGTCACCGGGGGACGACGGAGTGGAATCGGTGCTCCTCATCGAGTCAAAGGCCGCATTCCGGAGGCGTCGCTACCACCGGGCCAAGACACACCTGGTGCTCTCCGCCCTGCGGCATCGCGCGAACGAGCTCGGGTCACGGTGCATCTATCTCCAGGGCGAGGGGTACCGGGCGGCACTCGCGTCGGCAGGCGAGCCACTCAGCGTGGTCGATCCGACCTCCTTCGCGGCGCGGCAACTCGTCCGCGAGGCCGGTGTCTCGGTCCTGCCCGCCCGCGGCTTCGTCACATCCCAGGCAGACTTCGAGCGGTGGGCGAGTGGTCGTCGACAACTCCGCCAGGAGGACTTTTACCGCGATGCCCGGCGTCGTACAGGAATCCTCATGGCGGGCGACGAGCCCGAAGGGGGCCGCTGGAACTTCGATGCCGACAACCGCCTTCCACCGCCACGGGGTGCCGCGACCCTGGGCCTTCCCGATCCGGTGTGGCCGACCGAGGACGACATCGATGCTCAGGTGCGCGACGATCTCGACCGTTGGCAGAGCGAGGGCATCGAGTTCGCCGGTGTCGACGGCCCCAGGCGGTTCGCCGCCACTCGCGCCGAGGCACTGACCGCGCTTGATGACTTTGTCCATCACCGGCTCGGCGCATTCGGTCCTTACGAGGACGCCGCCCTCGTCGGGGATTGGAGCATGGCCCACTCGCTTCTGTCGGCACCGATGAATATGGGGCTTCTGGATCCCCATGAGGTGATCGAAAGGGTTGTCGAGGCGTGGTCAAGCGGCGCCGTACCCCTCGCAAGCGCGGAGGGGTTTGTCCGACAGGTCATGGGGTGGCGCGATTTTGTCTGGCATCTCTACTGGCACTTCGGACCCGACTACGTCGCGAACTCCAATGCACTTGATGCCCACGAGCCGCTGCCCGCATGGTTCCGCGATCTCGACGCGGAAGCCCTGAACGCCCGCTGCCTGGCCACGGCGCTGGGGGAGGTCCGCGACCGCGGCTGGAACCACCACATCCTGCGGCTCATGGTGTTGGGCAACTGGGCACTTCAGCACGGCTACGACCCGCGTGAGGTCACGGAGTGGTTCACCGCACATTACGTCGACGCCTACCCGTGGGTCATGGCCGCGAATGTCATCGGCATGGCCCTGCATGCTGATGGTGGGCGGATGGCCTCGAAGCCCTACGCCGCCGGGGGTGCCTACATCAAGCGCATGACCGACTTCTGCCAGGGCTGCGCATACCGACCGGACCGACGCGTCGGTCCGCAGGCATGTCCGGTGACAGCGGGCTACTGGGCACTGATCGCCCGGCACGAGGAGAGCTGGGCCCGTCATCCCCGCATGGCCCAGCCGGTTCGCGGATGGGCACGTCTCTCGGATCGTGAGGAGTTGCTCGCCCAGGAAGCGGCCCGGGGCTCGGAGGCTCCGTGAGGATCGATCCCGTCGACGTCACCGAGGTGGACGACCCGCGCGTGGTGGCCTACCTCAGCCTCACGGACATGGACCTACGTCAGCGCGTGGAGCCTGAGCGTGGCGTGTTCATGGCCGAGGGTCATCTCATCATCGAACGCTGCGCCGCTCTGGGTATGCGCTTCCATTCGGTTCTCACCTCTCGGCGCTGGCTGGAGCGACTGGAGTCGGCACTCGCGGCAGCGCAGGTGGATGTGCTCGTCGCCGACGAGAGTCTCCTGCAGGAGATCACAGGCTACCGAGTACATCGCGGAGCACTCGCGGTCGTGACGCGCCCTGACACCATCGACGTGGCCGAGGTGCTCCGGTCCGAGAGCGACGTACTCGTGCTCGAGGATCTCGTCGATCCGACAAACGTCGGTCTCGCGATCCGGTCAGCCGTGGTCCAGGGCATCAA
>CAJBMR010000434.1 GCA_903954205.1 uncultured bacterium
CGGCCGCGTCCTCCGGGGAGGGCACGGAGCCGGCGAGGGGCACTCCCTGGCCGGGGTTGGTGCCCCAGGTGACGAAGGGGCTGAGCTCACTGGCCTCGATGATGACCTCGGCGTCGAAGGTGGCGTCGTCATCGGTGCGCAGGGTCTGCCAGTAGGCGAGGGCGGCGTCCCAGTCCGCGCCCGTGGGCGCATGCGGCCGACCCTCGAGGTAGGTGAACGTCGTCTGGTCAGGAGCGACCATGCCGGCGCGCGCACCCGCCTCGATCGACATATTGCACAGCGTCATGCGGCCCTCCATGGAGAGCCCCCGGACTCCTTCGCCGCGGTACTCAAGCACGTAGCCCTGGCCGCCGCCGGTGCCGATGCGCGCGATCACCGCGAGGATGAGGTCCTTGGCCGTGACGCCGTCAGGCAGCGGGCCGTTGACGGTGATCGCCATGGTCTTGAAGGGCTTGAGCGGCAGCGTCTGCGTGGCGAGCACGTGCTCCACCTCGCTCGTGCCGATGCCGAAGGCGAGCGCACCGAAGGCGCCGTGCGTCGAGGTGTGTGAATCGCCGCAGACGACCGTCATGCCCGGCTGGGTGAGGCCGAGCTGTGGGCCCACGACGTGCACGATGCCCTGGTCCGCGCTGCCGAGCGGGAAGAGGGGCACGCCGAACTCCGCGCAGTTCGTGCGCAGAGCCTCGACCTGGGCCCGCGAGATCGGATCGGCGATCGGCTTGTCGATGTCGATGGTGGGGACGTTGTGGTCCTCGGTCGCCAGGGTGAGGTCGGGGCGGCGTACGACGCGTCCTGCCGACCGCAGGGCGTCGAAGGCCTGCGGGCTCGTGACCTCGTGGACGAGGTGGAGGTCGATGTAGAGGAGGTCCGGCTCGCCCTCGGCGCGGCGCACGATGTGCGCCTCCCAGACCTTCTCCGCCAGTGTCTTGCCCATGTCCACTCCTTAGGGAATGGCGTAAGGGTAACGACGAATGGATGAAGGCCCGACCCCCGGGGAGGGAATCGGGCCTTCGGCGAGAGGTGAGTCTCGCTTGCGTAGCCCCGACGGGATTCGAACCCGCGCTACCGCCTTGAGAGGGCGGCGTGCTAGGCCACTACACAACGGGGCCGTGCGGCACGTGAGAGAGCACGTGCACTCGCTGGGGTACCAGGACTCGAACCTAGACTAACTGAACCAGAATCAGTTGGGCTGCCAATTACCCCATACCCCATGGGCGACGCCCGACCGACTGCTCCGAGCGACCCGAGGAGTGTACCCGAGCGCCCGTGAGCCCCTGTCAGGCGGTGCGCGCCAGTGACAGGCGCCGCAACGTCTCGTCGCGGCCGAGAATCTCCATCGATTCGAAGAGCGGCGGTGAGATACGCCGGCCCGTGACGGCGATGCGCACCGCCCCGAAGGCCACCTTGGGCTTCAGGCCCAGGCCCTCGATGAGCGCGCCACGCAGTGCCTGCTCGATCGGCTCCGCGGCCCACTCCCCCAGGCCCGTGAGCGAGTCGAGTGCCGCCGCCACGACGCGTTGGGACTCCTCATCAGCCACCGACTGATCGGGGTCGATCGCGAAGGCCGCGGGGTCGACGAAGAGGAAGCCGAGCATGCCCGCTGACTGGGCGAGGGTCTCCATGCGCTCCTGCACGAGCGGCACGGCGAGCGTGAGGATCTCGCGCTGCTGCTCGGTCGGCGGGTCCGCGAGCAGCCCCGCGCGCTGCAGGAAGGGCACGATCCGCTCGGCGAGCGCCTCAGGGCTGAGCGAACGGATCCAGTCGCCGTTGATGGCGGTGCACTTCTTCAGGTCGAAGCGCGCGGGATTGGGGCTCACGCGCGAGATCTCGAAGGCCTCAGCCATCTCGGGCATGGAGAAAAACTCGCGGTCCTCGCCGATCGACCAGCCGAGCAGCGCGAGGTAGTTGAGCAGCGCCTCGGGCAGGTAGCCCTCCTCGCGGTACATCAGCAGCGCCGACTCCGGGTCACGCTTGGAGAGCTTCTTGTTGCCCTCGCCCATCACATACGGCAGGTGACCGAAACGCGGCGTGGTGCCGTCGCCGACGCCGATGTCTGCGAGGGCGGCGTACATCGCGAGCTGGCGCGGGGTGGAAGAGAGGAGATCCTCGCCGCGCAGGACGTGGGTGATGCGCATGAGCGCATCGTCGACGGGGTTGACGAGGGTGTAGAGCGGGTCGCCGTTGGCGCGCACGATGACG
>CAJBMR010000435.1 GCA_903954205.1 uncultured bacterium
GTGATGTCGACGCCGTACCACTTCATCGAGAGCTCGCTCAGCGACCCATCCGCATGCATCTCCGCGATGATCCGATCGATCTCGGCGACAAGGCTTTCGACGGGAAGCGACGAATTCTTGTCAGCCGCGACCGCGAGGGGCTCGAGGAAGACGGGGTCACCGACCAGGCGGATTTCCTTGCCCTTCTTGATGTCCTCCTCAAGCAGCGGCACAGCGGACACCATGGCGTCCACGCGTCCGAGCTTGAGGTCCTGGAGAGCGGTGGTGTCGGTGTCGTAGGTGACGATCTCGACGTCCTCGGGCACCAGGAACTCGAAGTTGAAGCCGGGGATGGCCAGCGTGCGGTTCAGGTAGTACTCGTAGGTGCAAGCCCCGCAGACGCCCACCCGCTTGCCAGCCAGCTGGTCGATGGACTGGATGTCGCTATCGGCGTTGACCGCCACGCCGGCAGGCGTGAAGTAGTAGGGCTCGGTGAAATCGAGCACCTGCGCGCGCTCATCGGTGATCGACATCGAACCGACTGACACATCCCAGCGGTCGTTCCAGTTGCCCGCGGTGATGACATCCCAGGACGGGGTCTCCCACTGGGTCACGACACCCATGCGCGTGGCGATCTCGTTGGCCACGTCGATGTCGAAGCCCTGCCACTCACCGGTCGCCTCGTCGTAGGAGGACTGCGGCGGGTACGCCGGATCGGTCGAGACACGCAGCACGCCGGTCTCGAGGACCTGCGCGAGCAGGCCGTCGGCCGCCGGGGCCGCACTCGACTCCGCCGGAGCCGCGCTGGACTCGGCAGGAGCCGCACTGGACTCAGCGGGCGCAGCCGAGCTGCTGGTGGTGGAGCTGCTTCCCCCGCCGCAGGCGACAAGAAGGACCGAACTAGCCGCGAGGGCACCGAGGGCGATCAGGCTCCTCGGGGTGCGGCGGGTGGTGGTGCGCATGGGACTCCTCACGTAGACGTGTGGGGCCATTGTGGTCATGCGAAGCCGCCCCGGGGGGCGATTCGCGGGATCAGCCCGACAGGGGCGGCTCTGCCGCTCCGCCGGGCCCGGCCGGGGGGTGGCAGATACCGTACGGACCCGAACGATTGGATGGACCCATGACCGATGTGCCCCCGGCCCCCTACGCCGACGCCCTCCACCGCAATGCGGAAGGTGACTGGATCCGGCTCGGCGTCCCTGGGCACCAGGACGAGCCCGACCGGCACAGGGCCCTGGCCACGCTCGCCGGCCCAGGGATGCTCGCGATGGACATCCCAATGTTCACCGAGGGCGTGGACCTGCCGGAGCCGGGATCGTCCGAGCCAAGCCCGCTGCAGCAGGCATTGGCCCTCGCCGCAGAAGCATGGGGCGCCCGCCGCACGTGGTTCCTCACCAACGGAGCATCGCAAGGCAACCACGTCGCTTGCCTGGCCCTGCGCAACCTCGGCGGCATGGCCGTCGTGCAGCGATCGGTGCACACCTCGGTCATCGATGGAGCGATCCTGGCCGGTCTGCGGCTGGAGTTCGTCCTCCCCTCCATCGACCCCGCCCTCGGTATCGCCCATGGCGTCACCGCGGATGACCTCGACGCACGACTGGCTGCGCATCCGGACGCTGTCGCGGCGTACGTCGTCACGCCGTCCTACTTCGGCGCCTGTGCCGACGTCGTCGCGCTGGCACGCGTTGCCCACGATCGCGGCATCCCACTGGTCGTCGACGAGGCATGGGGAAGCCACTTTGGCTTCCACCCCGAGCTGCCTGCCTCAGCGATCCAGAGCGGAGCAGACCTCGTCATCTCCAGCACACACAAGCTCGGCGGGAGTCTCACACAATCGGCCATGCTCCACTTGGCCGAAGGACCCTACGCCGACCTCCTCGAGCCCCTGATCGTCCGCGCGATGACGACGGTGCAGACCACCAGCCCCTCGGCCCTGCTCTTCGCCTCGCTCGATCTCGCGCGGCGCGACCTGCAGCTCAACGGACTCGAAGGCATCGGCGCGAGCATCGCGGACCTCGAGCGCGCGCGAGCGCTGCTCAACGAGCGCGGTCGCTTCGTGGATCCCGATCCGTCGATCCATGCCGCTCCCGACGTTATCGCTCTCGATCCGCTCCGCATCGTCGTGGACACTCGCTCGGGTGGCACCCCGGGATATGTCGCACGGCGCTTGCTCGAGGAGCGCAGTCTGATCCACGTGGAGATGGCGACCGACTCCTGCATCGTCGGCCTCCTCGGCGCCGGAAGCCGCCTCGACGTGGATTACTTCGTGGACGCACTCCACGACCTACCTGTCATGGACCTGGGAGATCACCCGCCCATCCATCTGCCCCCGCTGGCGGAGCGAGCCATGGACCTGCGCGAGGCGTACTTCAGTCCCACCGAGTCCGTGCCGGCCGCCGAGGCTGTCGGCCGGATCTCGGCAGATTCCCTCGCCGCCTATCCGCCCGGCGTGCCCAACATCCTCCCCGGCGAGGTCCTGACCCGGCCGATCATCGACTTCCTCAGGTCCACGGCCGCATCTCCCTACGGCTGGGTGCGCGGCAGCCTTGATCCGGCCGTCGATCACGTCCGCGTGATCGGCTGAGATAGGCCCATTCAGGAGCAACCATGCCTGGCGGACTGACACCATGGGCAGATGTCATCCAAGCTGCCCCGCCGAATGTGGATCGCTCCGCTCGTCGTCATTGCCTCGCTCGGCGTGGCGGCACCTTCCCTCTCTGCGGCAGGGCCGAGCGCCTCGCCACTGGTCTATCCACCCGCTGAGCGCAGCGACCACGTCGACATCTACTGGGGCACCGAGGTCCCAGACCCCTACCGCTGGCTCGAGGATCCGGCTGATGCCCGCACCACGGCGTGGGTGGAGGCCGAGGAGGCGCTCGCGCGCGACTTCCTGGATGCCCTTCCGACGCATGCTTCCCGCGAGTCCCAGATGACCGCGTTGCTGAGGCAACCTTCGGTAGGTAGTCCCACGACAGCCGGCGGACGACTCTTCTGGACGGCCAACGACGGTACGCAGGCGCAGTCAGTGCTCTACACCTCGACCGCGGGACGCAATGCCGGCACTATCCTCATCGACCCCAACAAACTGTCGAACGATGGCACCGTCTCCCTGGCGTCATGGGTCCCCAGTCCCGACGGTCGTTACGTGGCCTGGGCGACATCCGACGGCGGTTCCGACTGGCAGACCTGGCGCGTTCGCGACGTACGCACGGGTCGCGATCTGCGAGACCGGCTGAGGTGGTCGAAATTCTGCGCTGTCACATGGTCAGCGGATAGTGCGGGCTTCTACTACTGTCGGTATCCGAGGCCTGCCGACCCTCTCGAGTCGGTCAACACCAACATGCAGGTCCGATTCCATGCACTTGGCTCGCGGCAGTCAGATAACCCAGTCGTCTACGCGGATCCGCAGCAGCCTGAGCTATTCGTAACTCCCTACTCCGCTGCGGGAAGCTCCCGTATCTGGCTCTTCCTTTCGGATGGAGCGACCTCCAACAACACCCTCGCCTTCGTGACCGGGGACCGGCAGGCGCCAAGAGTTCAGCGCTTGTCGCTCGACATCGATGCCTCCTACGCGGTGGTCGCGCAATCCCGGCGCCACGCGTGGCTTCTGACCACTGCCGAAGCTCCAAACTGGCGCGTCGTCAGGGTCGACATCCGACGCCCGGCATCGCGCAACTGGGTCGAAGTCGTCCCAGAGAGCGACCGCACCATCTCCAACGTCACCTCCATCGGTGGCAGACTCGTCGTCACCTTCGAGGAGAAGGCGTCAAGCCGCGTCGAGGTCTACTCGCGGGGCGGCGACCTGCAGGGTGCCGTACGACTGCCGGGCATAGGCACCGTCACCTCCCTCTCCCCCAACGGTGACCGTGGCCGCGCATTCCTCGGCTACACGAGCTATCTGCAGCCACGAAAGGTGTTGACCTTCAACGTCGACCAGCGCCGCCTTCGCAACTGGTATTCGCCCCCTGTGCCGTTCGATCCCGCCGACTTCGTCACCGAGCAGGTGTGGACCACGAGCAAGGACGGCACGCGAGTGCCCGCATTCGTATCTCGCCTGCGCTCGACCACCCCCAATGGTGAGCGCCCCACCTGGCTGTACGGCTACGGCGGGTTCAACATCTCGATAACACCGGCGTACTCCCCCGATGCCATCGCCTGGATGCGAAGTGGTGGCGTCTACGTCGTGGCGAATCTGCGCGGGGGCGGGGAATTTGGCCAAGAGTGGCACCAAGCTGGCACCCTCATGCGCAAGCAAAACGTCTTCGACGACTTCAGTGGCGTCGCCGAATGGCTCATCGCCAACGACTGGACCACCCCGGCTCACCTGGCGGCCAATGGTGTGAGCAACGGGGGCCTGCTTGCCGGTGCCGCGCTCACCCAGCGACCCGATCTCTTCGGTGCCGTGATCCCCGAGGTCGGCGTGCTCGACATGCTGCGCTACCAGTACTTCACGATCGGCTACGCATGGGCACCCGATTATGGCCGCAGTGACGACAGCAAGGAGATGTTCGAGTACCTACTCGGGTATTCACCCTTGCACAACGTCAAGACTGACGTCGACTATCCCGCAACGCTGATCATGACCGCCGAGCGCGACGATCGGGTCGTGCCGGCGCATAGCTTCAAGTTCGCGGCAACGTTGCAGCACGCCAATCCCGATGGCGAGCCCATGCTCATCAGGATCGAGCGGCAGGGAGGCCATGGCGCGGGCGCCTCACTCGAGCAGGCTGTCTCCCGGTCGGCTGACCGGTTGGCCTTCCTCGACGCCTACGTCGGGTGAGGTCGACAGAGTCTCGGCGCAGCAGGCTGTCACGAGTGCGGATTCCGCCACGGAGGTCCCTCCTGCCGCACTAGTCTCGGCCGGGTGTCGAGGCGCCTCCCGGCGCCCGGAAGGGGAGAGTCAGGTGGCTGCCACCGAGGGGCTGGCGCTCAGCATCCGCGGCGTGTCCAAGGTCTTCCCCACCCCCGAGGGTGGAGAGGTCCGAGCCCTCGATGACGTCAGCCTTGAGGTAGCCGACGGCTCCTTCATGGTGCTTCTCGGCCCGTCAGGCTGCGGCAAGACGACGCTGCTGCGTTGCATCGCAGGCCTGGAGGCTCCCGACAGCGGACAGATCGACCTCAAGGGCACCCGCATCGACGACGTGCCGGTGTGGAAGCGACGGGTCAACACCGTCTTCCAGTCTTACGCGCTCTTTCCCCACATGACCGTCGCCCAGAACATCGCCTTCGGCCTGCAGATGGACAAGCTCCCGAAGGACGAGGTCGCGCGCAAGGTCGATCAGTCGCTGGCGCTGGTGCGCTTGAGCGATCTCGGCGGTCGTCGCCCGCACCAACTCTCCGGCGGACAGCAGCAGCGGGTCGCCCTTGCCCGGGCCCTGGCCAAGGAGCCCGAGGTCTTGCTACTCGACGAACCCCTCTCGGCTCTCGATCTCAAGCTCCGCCGCGGCATGCAGCTGGAGCTCAAGCGCCTCCAACAGGAGACCCACATCACCTTCATCCTCGTCACCCACGATCAGGACGAGGCCATGTCCATGGGCGATGAGGTAGCCGTCTTCAACGAGGGCCGGATCGTGCAGGTGGGTGCACCCCGTGACGTCTACCTGCGCCCCCGCACGAGCTTCGTCGCGGACTTCATTGGCGAGGCCAACCTCCTCGCTCTGATCCCGGGCGCCGCGGGTGCCGAGGTCGCCGGGTGGGGCGCGATCCCCGCAGATGCATGGGCGTCGGACTCCCCCGCTGCTGATGCATCGCGCAGTGTCGCTGCCGTTCGCCCCGAGGACGTGGTCATCAGCGCCGATCCGCAGGGTCGCTTCCCCATCGTCGATGCGACGTTCATCGGTGGTGACCTCCACGCGGTAGTGCAGGTCGGCGAGGCCACGATCTCGGCGCGCCAGCCGGCGGCCAGCGCCGCAGGACTGACGACGGGTGGCCGCTGCGAGCTGACCTTCCGCCCCGGCTCAGTGAGGATTGTGGACGCCTGATGGCACGCAGGCGCACCGCGAGTGCACCCCGCGCCGGCCAGGGATCCTGGTGGGCGGGGCTGCCCGGCATCGCCTATCTCATCGCGCTTGTGCTCGCGCCCCTGGTCATCATCGTCATCTTCTCCTTCCTCAGCCGGGCCAAGCTCGGAGTGGGAGTGAAGTGGGAGTTCACGATCCAGCCGTACGTCGAGCTCTTCTACTCGGAGTCTCTGTCCGGCGAGCGCAGCTTCGATCCGACGTACCTGCAGATCTTCTTCAACTCAGTGCTCTACTCGCTCATCACGGCGCTTGTCTGCCTGGCGCTCTCAATCCCCATCGCGCTGTGGATCGCGACGCGCCCGCCCAAATGGCGCACCCTGCTGGTCTTCCTCGTCACGATCCCCTTCTGGACGAGTCTGCTGATCCGCACCTACGCCTTCGTCATCATCCTCAACGACAACGGCCCCATCAACGGCGCGCTCACCGGCCTGGGCATCCTCGCGGAGCCGCTGCCCATGCTCTACACGCCCTTCGCGACGATCGTGGGTCTGGTCTATTCCTTCCTGCCCTTCATGATCCTGCCGATCTACGCGAGTGCGGAGCGCTTCGACTTCCGGCTCGCCGAGGCCGCCTACGACCTGGGAGCCACCAAGGCCAAGGTCCTACGCCGCATCGTGCTGCCCGCGGTGCGCCCGGGGATCATCGCCGGGCTGATCCTGGTCTTCATCCCGGCGCTCGGCTCCTACCTCGCACCCGAACTTCTCGGCGGCGGCAAGACCTCGATGATCGCCAACGTCATCGCCGCGCAGTTCGGCGCCTCGCGCAACTGGCCCTTCGGCGCAGCGCTCTCCGTCATGGTGCTCGTGCTGGTGATGGTGGCCCTCGTCATCTTCGCCGTGGTCGCCAGGCGATCGAGTCGACGTGGAGCGAATCAGAGCCTGGAGTCGCTGCTATGAGGACTCCCCGCGGCACCGGCACCTCACTGAAGAACTTCCCTCTCTTCGGACCCATCGCGGCCGTCGTCTTCGCGTTCCTCTACATCCCCCTCGTCTTCGTCGTCGGCTACTCCTTCAACAGCAATCGCGTGGTGACGGTGTGGAAGGGCTTCAGCCTCGAGTGGTACGCCGATGTCCTCACCAACGACGACATCCAGCGAGCGGTGATGAACTCACTCCGCGTCGCCAGTATCTCCACCGTGCTGTCCGTCCTCTTCGCCACCGGACTCGCCATCGGCTTACTCCGCATGGCGCGTGCGGGGCGCACCTTCGCCTGGTCGCTCATCATGGCTCCCCTGGTCATCCCCGAGATCGTCTTCGCCATCGGCACCCTGGCGCTCTTCGTCCAGATCCGATTCCCGCTCGGCGTAGACGCCATCACGCTGGCGCACACGGCGTTCTGCATCCCGTTTGCCCTACTCCCCATCAGGGCCCGGCTCAGGACAGTCGACCTTTCCATCTACGAGGCGGCTGCGGATCTCGGCGCGAACGAGTGGACGATCTTCCGCAGGATCACGCTGCCGCTGCTGGCGCCCGGCATCGTCGCGGGCGCCCTCTTGGCCTTCATCATCAGCCTCGACGACTTCATCGTGTCGTACTTCCTGGCGGGCGCCGGCGGCACCACGCTGCCGGTCTACATCTTTGGCATGATCCGCAATGCCATTACCCCGGGCGTCAATGCCCTCTCCACGCTGCTCCTGCTCGTCAGCGTGGTTATCGTGACCATCTCCTACATCATCGCGAGAAGGAAGAGGTAAGGAATGAAAAGGTGGAAGAACCGCCGAATGTCCGGCATGTGGCTGGCACTCGGCATGACAGGAATCCTCGCCCTGTCCGCGTGCGGCGGTGAGACCACCGTCGGCGGGGGCGGCGAGACAAGCAGTGCGCCGGCATCATCGGCAGCCGCCTCGGATGCGGCCAGCCCGGAGGCTCCGGCGGGTGACTTCCCCACGCCCAACGGCGGGGAGGTGAACCTCTACAACTGGACCGACTACATCTCTCCGGAGTTGCTCGACCGCTTCGAGTCGGAGACGGGCATCACCGTCAACCTCGACAACTTCGATTCCAACGAGACGATGCTCGCCAAGTTGCAGGCCGGCGGCGCCAACTATGACGTCATCGTGCCGAGCGACTACATGGTCGCTCAGATGATCGAGCTCGGCCTGCTCCAGGAGGTCGATCCCGCGGCATTCCCCAACGGCCAGTACATCAAGCCGGAGTTCATGGACGTCTACTTCGATCCGGGCCGCTTGTACTCCGCGCCGTACATGTACGGCACGACCGGCATCGCCTACGACCCCACGAAGACCGGCGGGGAGATCACGTCGTGGACCGACTTCTTCGATGCCAATAGCCCGGCGGCGGGCAAGATCGGCACGCTCAACGACCAGGTCGAGGTGATCCACGCGGCACTCCGGGCGGTGGGTGCTCAGCCGTGCTCCACGAACCGCGATGACTACATCAAGGTCGAGGAGCTACTCGCGGGCTGGAAGCCCGGTCTCGCCGTCATCAACTCTGATGGCGTCATCGGCCGCATGGCCTCCGGCGAGCAGATCATGCACATGATGTGGAACGGCGCGTTCACCCGCGCGCAGGCGGATAACCCCAACCTGCAGTACGTCTACCCCGCTGAGGGCATCACGCTGTGGTCGGACAACTTCGCCGTGCCTGTCGGTGCCCAGAACGTCGACAACGCCAAGATCTTCATCAACTGGATGATGGACCCGGCCAATATCGGCGAAGCGACGAACTTCGTCGGATACGACAACGGCATCACCGGCTCCTCGGAGTTCATGACCGCAGAGCTCGGCGCTAACCCGGCCGTGGTGATTCCGGAGGAGTTCAAGGCACTGGCCGCACCCGTCCCGGGCTGCTCCGTGGAGGCCATCGACCTCTACGACCAGGTCTGGACCAACTTCAAGAAGTAGGACACCGAGCTGACGGGCCCGGACCTCCGGGCCCGTCAGCTCTCCTGCATAACCCCTCTCGGAAGGATGATCGTGACGAGCACGCGCATCGACAACGCCACCGTGTGGACGGGCCATCGACTCCCCGACGGGAGCGTCTACTCCTCTGACGCGGTCCTCATGGTGGACGGCCGCATCGTCGCGCTCGGTGAAACAGCGCGAAGGCTGCCGGCGGACCAGGTCGTCGACGCTGACGGGGGCTTCCTGGCACCTGCCTTCGGAGACGGCCATGTCCACCCGATCTTCGGGGGACTCGAGCGTGAGTTCGCCCCGGTGCGCGACCATGCCACGGCGCAGGACATCGCGGCGGCCGTCGGCACCTGGGCGCGGGAGCACCCCGAGATGGAATGGGTGCGCGGCGAGGGCTTCGATCACGCGCTCGCCCCCGAGGGGATCTTCCAGGCGGAATGGCTCGATGCCGTCGTCCCCGACCGTCCGGTCGTCCTGCGAGCGACTGACTATCACACCGTGTGGGTCAATTCCGAGGCGCTTCGTCGTGTGGGATACGCGACGGGCGTCGCGCAACCGCATGACGGCGAAATCGTGCTCGACAGTGCGGGAGCGCCCACGGGCACCCTGCGCGAGTGGGGTGCCTGGCGACCCGTCTACAACCTGATGCCGACACCCCCCGAATCCATGCGGCTGAGTGCCGTCGACTTCGCCATGAGCGGTTTCGCCTCGACCGGCATTACCTGGGTGCAGGATGCCTGGGTCGAGCCCGGTGACGTGGACACATGGCTGACCGCCTCGGATCGGGGCATCCTCCACACGGACATCGACCTGGCACTGTGGGCCGATCCCAACTCCTGGCGCGACCAACTCAGCCAATTCGCCGCGGCACGAGAGCGCGTCGTGGCTGACGGTGGAACGTCCGTCACGAGCAACACGATCAAGTTCTTCGCCGATGGAGTCATCGAATCCGCGACCAGTGCCATGCTCGAGCCCTTCTGCGACTGCCCACACTGGAAGGGCATGCCCAACTGGGACCCGGGCGAGATGGCGGCGGCCGTCGCTGCCATCGACGCAATGGGCTTCACCGCGCACATCCACGCCATCGGAGATGCCGGCGTGCGCATGGCCCTGGATTCCATGGAGCATGCCGCAAGGGTGAATCCACCACGCGACCGCCGGTGGATCATCGTGCACACCCAACTCGTCGATCCCCCCGACCTCCCTCGCTTCGCCGAGCTCGGCGTGATCGCGAACTTCGAGCCCTACTGGTCCAAGTACGACTCCTGGCAGTCCGAGCTCACCGCACCGCGACTGGGTCCGGAGCGCACGCACCGGCAGTTCCAGACGGCCACGCTGGCAAACATGGGGGCGCGTATCTCCTTTGGCAGCGATTGGCCCGTGACGACCTTCGCGCCGCTCGAGGGAATCCAGGTGGCGGTGACGCGTCAGATGACGGCGGACGGCCCTCCGTGGATGCCCGAGGAGAGGATCAGCGTCGATGACGCCATTGCCGCCTACACGCTGGGCGTGGCCTTTCAAGCGGGGCGCGACGACGCCGGCCTGATCAGGCCCGGCGCGGTGGCCGATGTCGTGCTCCTCGACTCCGACCCGCGTGCGGTCGATCCCATGGGGATCGGAGCCATTGCCGTGCGTGGCACGTGGCGTCGCGGCATGCGCACCTTCGGCACCTGACGTGGCACTCACTCCGAGCGAGTCCGACCGCCTGCTCCTCTTCCTCCAGGGAGAGTTGGCGCGCGCTCGGCGCGCGCGCGGCTTGCGCCTCAACGTGCCGGAGGCTACGGCGTACATCGCTGACGCGGTCTGCGAAATGGCACGCGACGGAATCGACCTGCCGACCGTGCGCGAGCGCGCACGTCACCTCCTCGGCCGCGACGACGTGATGGCCGAGGTCCCTGACCTGCTCTCCGACGTACGCGTCGAGGCTCGTTTCAACGATGGCACCCGCCTCGTCGTCGTCACGGATCTGTGGGACGTCACTCACGGCGACGACACGGGCTCCCCCACGCCCGAGAGCGACCTCGAGATAGAGATCCGCAATGAGGCCGCGACGGCTATCGCGATCAGCTCGCACATCCACCTCGCCGAGGTCAATCCGCGACTGCGCCTTGACCGTGAAGCCGCATTCGGTCGTCGCCTCGCGGTGCCTGCCGGCACCACGGTCTGGCTTCCCGCAGGCGAGTCGACCACCCTGCCCACCACGCAACTGCGAGGTGACCGCGTGGTCGTCGGCAACACCGGCGTTGTCGAGGGATCCGTGGATGACCCCGCGGTGCGCGAGAGAGCGCTCGCGGCATTGCGTCGGTGCGGCTACCTGGACGTCGTCGGCGGTGCCGAGGTCAACGACCTCGCCCAGGCGGACAGCGCTGTGGCCCGCCTCGTGGCCGATCGTCGAGGTACCCCCTCATGAGCAACTACGGCCCACAGCCCGGTGACGTGATCCGCCTCGGTGCGACCGGTCTGCGCTTGGGTATCCCCGAGCGCGTCGCCGACGCAGGCGATGAATTCCACGTCGGATTCGCCAAGACAGGTCGCGATGGAATCGGGCTGGCGCCGGTGACCACGCGGGAGTCCTGCGATCTGGTGATCACCAATGCCATCGTGCTCGACCCGGTCGATGGAGTGCGGGTTGCCTCGATCGGAATCCGCGAGGGTCGCATCAGCGGCATCGGCCGGGCAGGCAACCCCGCCGTATCCGATGACGTCGACATTGTCGTCGGATCCGGCACCGTCGTGGTCGATGCCGACGGGCTCATCGTCACTCCCGGGGGTATCGATACCCACGTGCACGCCATGGCTCCCCGCGTCTTCGAGTCCGAGATCTCCTCCGGCGTTACGACGGTGCTCGCCCAGGAAGCCGGCCCGGTCTGGGGGGTGGGCATCAACTCACCGTGGTTCCTCGGCATCGCCCGCGAGGCGCTCGAGGCCGTGCCCCTCAACGTCGGGATCCTCGGTCGCGCCTCGTCTGCGCGCCGCGCCGCACTGGACGAAGCCGCAGACGCCCATATCGCCGGCTTCAAGGTGCATGAGGACACCGGCGCGACCCTGATGACGATCGACACCGCCCTGCGGGTGGCCGATGACATCGACGTCCAGGTGGCCCTGCACACGGACGGCCTCAACGAGACGCTCTCCGTGGCCGACACCCTGGCCGTGCTCGATGGGCGCGTGGCCCATGCCTTCCACGTCGAGGGAGGAGGGGGCGGTCACTCCCCCGACGTCCTCACCCTCGCGGGCCGAGAGCACGTCATCGCCTCGTCGACCAATCCGACCATCCCCTACGGGATCAATGCGGCGGGGGAGACCTTGGACATGGTGCTCTTCTGCCACGGGCTCGCCGCCGACCGAGAGAGCGACCTGCAGATCGCACGGGCGCGGATCCGCGAGTCCACGATGGCCGCTGAGAACCGCCTGCACGATCTCGGGGTCATCCCCATCACCTCGTCCGACGCCCTCGGCATGGGCCGCGCCGGCGAGACCTGGTGGCGGACCTTCGCCATGGCCGACGCCCAGGCCGTCCAGGCAGGCGACCGCGGTGATGCATCAGGCGACGACAACGATCGCATCCTGCGCTACCTCGCCAAGATCACGGTCAACCCGGCAATCGCGCATGGTCTCGCTCATGAAGTCGGCCGACTCGCCGTGGGACACAGGGCTGACATCGTCCTGTGGGATCCGCGATCCTTCGCGGCCAAGCCGCAACTTGTGTTGGTCGCGGGCTATCCCGCTTGGGGGGCGACCGGTGATCCCAACGCAACGATCGACGGTGCAGAGCCGCTGCGGCTGGCTGAGCAGTTCGGCGCGCTCGGACGGGCGCCGCGAGGACTTGGATCGATCATCACGAATGCGCGCGCCGCGGCACTAGCGCCGCTGGATCGGCCGATGATCGTGACGCGTGGATGCCGCACCGTGCGGAGCAGCCACATGGTGCGTCACGGAGTGCTGGGAGAGGTCGTCGTCTCTGCGGACGGGGAGGCCGTGACCTGGCAGGGGAGCCCACTGCGGAGCTCCCCTATCGACACGGCCTCCCTGTCACGCGTCCACTACTGGTGAGCCTGATGACTCAGGCGTAGCGGGAGAAGCTCAGGCGTAACGGGCGAAGATCGCGTCGATTTCGGCGCGCTCTGCCGGGGTCATCGCGCGCTCACGCTCACGGTCCCACAGCTGGCGGAAGGTCAGTTCTGACTCGTTGTGCTTCTTGCGTCCAAACATGGCTCATCCTTTCCTCCGGGTCCAGGGCTGGCACCCGGCCCGATCGATGGCCATGTGCCGACCAGCGCTCGGGCCTGGACCCGCGGCCCCTCGTGAGGGCCATGTAAACGGTGACATGGGGGGCCGGGCCGCTGAGCCGAGGGGGTCTCAGGGCGTGGTCCAGATCACGCGTGTCGTGTGGAACGAGGGGGAAATCGAGCGAAAACGACCCTTCGGGACGCTTCCACCGGCCCTCAGCCGACCCCAAGCGTCGTTTTGGCGCGGGGCGAGTTTTGGCGCGTAGCGAGGTTTGGGCGCGGAGCGAGATTTGGCGCGGGGCGAGTTTTGGCGCGGAGCGAGATTTGGCGCGGAGCGACAGACGAGCGCTCAGCGGGGCGGGGCCCAGATCACGAGTGTCCCGAAGAAACCGGGTTCGATGCGGGGCTTGGGGAGCGGACTAGCCGTCCTGCCAAAGGGCGGAGCCGCGCTTCCACTCCGGCCAGGTGTAATTCCAGTAGCCGGCCAGGTAGTCGTCCGTGCCGACCTTGTCTGGACTGCCGGTGTACTCGGCTACATCGCCAAACTTGGTATTGCGGTAGAGCCAGCCCATGTCGTCGTAGGACATGTTGGTGCAACCGTGCGAAGTATTTGCGTAGCCAAGGCTGTAGTTCCACGTCGCATCGTGGATGTACTCACCGTTGTCATTCACACGGATCGCCCACTTGACGGTGACATCCCATCCCTCTTCGGGGTCTGGGTTGTAGAGCCGCTTGTCGGGGATGTGCGCCGTGAGGATCTTGGTGCCCGACTCGGTCAGCCAACCCGCCTTGCCGCCGGAGATGTCAAACACCTGCTCTTGCACGCCATTGCGGGTGTACTTCATCGTGTGCTTCGTGAGGTTGACCTTGAGCACGACCTGGTCACCGGTCTTGAAGCTGGACGAGACCTTCGGTCCATATGCACCCTTGGCTCCCTCAACCGAGCTGAGGTTGGCATTGAGGGTGATCGTGGCATGTGCGGGCCAGTAGTCGCGCGGGCGGAACACGGCCCTCTGCGAGTCGACCCAGAACCATCCGGCCTCACCGAAGTCCTTGTCGGAGGTGACGACGAGGGCGCGCTCGACCTCGGCCTTGTTGGTAATGGGAATACCGAAATCCACGACGAGTGGGACGCCCGAGCCCATGTCGGTGCCCTTGGGCCAGACGTCCAGGGTGAAGGTCTTCTCGGCCCGACCCATCTTGAAGTTGGTCCTGCCAATGACGTTGCCTGCGCTGTCGGTAACCGTTACCCACAGTCGACGGGCCGGTGGCAGATTGTCAGTGACCCACATCCGAGCCTTATCCGCCTCGCGCACGGCGATGGCGAACTGAGCATCCTTCTTGTCGACGATGCTGATGTTGGAGCCCTCGGGCACATTGCGCATCTTCAGCACGGTGCCGGGCTGGAGCGTGATGACCTTGCTGCCCGTGGGCTTGCCCAGCGCCTTGCCCTCTGCCTCGAAGATCACAGGCTTGGTCGGCTTCGGCGGCACAGGCGGCTCGATCCTGAAAGCCACCGGATCGGATGCTGCTCCAACGCCGTCAGCAGTCACTGCACGCAGTGCCACGGAGTAGGGCTGCCCCACCTGGATGCCGGTAATCGTCACGGGGCTAGCCGTCACGGAAGGATCGAAGCGGACCCACTTTCCACCCTGGTCAGACCACTCGTAGTTGGTGATCGCCTTGGTGGTCGCAGGGGCCGTGAAGGAGATGGTGACGGAGCCAGCACCGGTCGTCGCCACCAAAGCGGTGGGCGCAGGCACGCTGGTGTCGACCGGTGGCTCTGCAGGCAGGTCATCGGCGGACACGCTGACCGAGGCGGGAGACGTCGTCGGGGCCGAGGTCTCCGCGAGCGCCGGGGCCTGCACGAGGCCGGCCGCGAGAGCCGCGGCTACGGCGACGATCGCGAGGCGGGCGGGTCGCACGGGTCCTCCAGGGGCTATGGCAGCTTTTGCGTTCACAGCATTATGGGGGACTAAGTGGAGCTAAGTCGCCCTGAGGGGAGGGCGAGCACGGTCGGCGCGTCGTGACTGTGAGGACCGTCACAGGCCGAGGCCCCTCAGGCCCCCTACCCTTCGGCGTTTGGTGGGGATCAGAGTGGGAAAACCCTCAGTTGAGCCTGGCGGCCATCCTGCTTAGGGCCAGAGAGCCGGAGCCCTCGTAGGAGCACTTAGCCGCAGTGCCGTTCGCTTTCAACGCCGCACGCCTGCGTCACGCCGGCAGGCATCGACACGCCGAGACCTGGTCACCATCACGAGCGCAATCGTTGGCGCCGTGAGCCTCGACCCGACCGCGTTCTCTTCCGTCTGTCCCGCCACTCGTGTGGTGCTCGCTACGTGCCGAAGAAGCGGCGGTCTGAAGATCCCGGCATTGGTGCCTACCGGCTACTGGAAGCTCCCGGACACCGAGAACCCTCGCCTGGCGATTGCGCCCGGGTGCTGCGCTACTAGTCGGCGAAGTACTGAAGATAGTCGCTATAGGGGACCTGGCCGTTTTCAGACTCTTCGAGGGCACTGACAACATCCTCGGGGATCGCCGCCCAGTAGGCCGGCATGAAGCGGGCCGCCTCCGGGCTCAGCATGTAGACGAGGACGAAATTGAGGATCCACATCGCGGGCGCCACAGGCACCCCGACCGCGGCCGTGCTGCCATCGGCCCTGGTGACGTACACCAACTGAGGAAGCCCTCCCTCTTCCTGCGACTCGGAGGCGTACGGTTCCTCATCCACGAACGCCGAGCTGTACAGCTCCTTCAGCGTGTCCCGTGCATTGTTGCTGCGCATCCAGTCACCCATATATCCGCACGGCACGCCCGCCGGGGGCTCCATACCTGCGCAGAGCGCCTTGGGCACGAGAAGCCAGTTGACCAGGCGCACCGGCGAGCACTGAGAAAAGTCGGAGGATGTTGGGTCCGGGCAGTTGGCCGGGACCTTGAGCATTCCGTCCTCGCTGACGATGAGACCGTAGCTCCCGATATTGACGGTCACTTTCTCACCATCGATGATGCGCGTATAGGTGTTTCCCGTGGTGTTGGTCATGTACCAGCGAACCGACTGGCGAGCGAGCTTGGCGGCCATGTTCGCCTCCGCTTGCGTGTAGCCAGTGGGCTTGCCCTTGGCTGACACAAGCGTGGCGTACTGCTTCCTGGAGAGCGTCCTGCTCTTGTCGAAGCCGAAGATTCGGGCGAGACGATCGGCCTGCTTCTGCGTGAGCGGGGCATTGACCTGACCTGGTCGCTTCGCCTCTGTCGGCGCAAAAGGTTGGTACTTCAGCACGCCTGCATTGGTGGGGGTGAAACCGGTGTCTACTCGGGCGGGCGCCGCCGACACACTCGTCGCACCGCCGGCATAGATCAGGGCCAGGGAGACCATGGTGGCTACGAGCGCTTTCGCGGTCGTCCAGGCAGTGCGTCGACGGGATCTCATCAGAGGTCGGCCTTTCTCGGGCATGTGGGCTAGCCGAGGTGCCTTGCTCACGTGATGCTAGTGCCTCTGTCCACCTGAGGACCGTCACAGGCCGAGGCCCCTCAGGCCCCCTGGTCCCGCAGCATCCGGCGGAGGATCTTGCCCGAGGGCGACTTGGGGATCGCATCGGTGAACACCACGTCGTGGACCACCTTGTACGTCGCCACGTGCTGACGGGTGAAGTCGGTGATGTCGGCGGCCTCGATCTCCTGACCGGGCTTGAGGACGATGAAGGCCCGGGGCAACTCCCCCGCCTCATCATCAGGGATACCGATGACGGCAGCGTCGGCAACCGCGGGATGAGTGAGGAGCAGGGCCTCCAACTCCGCCGGGGCCACCTGGAAGCCCTTGACCTTGATGAGTTCCTTGACCCGATCCACGACGGTGAGGTGACCGTCGGCGTCGATGAATCCCACGTCTCCGGTGTGCAGCCAGCCATCCGCATCGATCGTGGCCGCGGTGGCCTCGGGGTTGTTGAGGTAGCCCTTCATCACCATGGGCCCGCGCACCCACAGTTCGCCCTCGCCACCGACCGGCTGGTCCTCGCCGGTGACGGGATCGACGATGCGGCACTCCGCATTGGGCACCGTGACCCCTGAAGTTCCGGCCTTGAAGTGCCCCTGCGGCGTGAGATGCGACACCGGACTCAACTCCGTCATGCCATAGCCCTGGACCACCTCGCAGTTGATCCGTGCACCCGCTTCGAGCGCGAGCTCGGCACTGAGTGGCGCCGCGCCGGAGAAGACCTGCCGCAGGGACGACAGGTCGTAGTTGTCGACCAGAGGGTGCTTGGCCAGGGCCAGGACGATGGGCGGCACGGCGAAGAAGCGAGTGACGCGCCGCTCCTGGATGATGCCGA
>CAJBMR010000436.1 GCA_903954205.1 uncultured bacterium
GCCTCGACGGGGTCCTCGTGCTCGTCGATCGCACCTCCGGGCACCGACCACTCGCCGTTGCCGCCGTGCACCCAATGTG
This sequence comes from uncultured bacterium, assembly GCA_903954205.1. Taxonomy (GTDB): domain Bacteria; phylum Actinomycetota; class Actinomycetes; order S36-B12; family S36-B12; genus Mxb001. The sequence goes on from CAJBMR010000436.1 coordinate 80, forward strand.
CGCGACGCGCGAGCAGGAGTCGATCCGTGTCGCCCTCGCGATGGCACAGGAGCATCCCCGCGGCACCGAATCGACCCCAGACGACACGACCGCTGTCGAGTGTCACCCAGCCGTCTCCGGAGCCCGGGCGCTTCTCGATCGTCACGCCAGCATTCTGTCGCAGGTGACGGCTCCCCGCAGGATGTGGCTCACCGCGCTCGTGAGCAGTCAGTGGCCGCCGGTCGACTTGAAGCGATCCCAGGATTCGCGGATCTCCTGCTCGGCTTCTTCGCGGCCCGTCCACGTCGCACCCTCGACAGACTTGCCGGGTTCGAGGTCCTTGTAGACCTCGAAGAAGTGCTGGATCTCCAGACGATCGAACTCCGACACGTGGTAGATGTCGCGCACGTGCTCCATGCGCGGATCGCCGGCAGGCACACACAGCACTTTGTCGTCTCCGCCTGCCTCGTCGGTCATGCGGAACATCCCCACCGTGCGACAGCGGATGACCACGCCGGGGAAGGTCGGCTCCTGCACGAGGACGAGTGCATCGAGCGGATCGCTGTCGAGGCCGAGCGTGTTGTCGACGAATCCGTAGTCGTGCGGATAGCGCGTCGATGTGAAGAGCATGCGGTCCAGGCGGATCCGCCCGGTCGTGTGATCCATCTCGTATTTGTTGCGGCTTCCGGAGGGGATCTCGATGGTGACGTCGAATTCCAGGGGCTGGGGTGTCACGTGACCTCCTCGACGGGTGACCTGACCTAGTGTTCCCCATGGCGTGCCCGCTCAGTGGGCGCATCTGCCTTCTGGGAGGAGTCGCATGCGTCGCACGTGGCTTTCCCTCGTGGCAGCCGTGGTCATCGGTTCGGCGATCCCGGCGTACGCCGCTCCGCAGTTGGCCCCTGCCGGGCCAGCCGAGACGGTCCTGTCGCTCCCTGATTCCTCGACCACGGGCGCTCCCGATGCGGTCTCAGGCGTGCTCGACCCGCTCCTCGACGACGCTTCGCTCGGCGGCTCCGTCGGTGCGATCGTGCTCGACGTCGCGACGGGCGCTGTCGTGTATCAGCGCGAGGCCGCAATGTCGCGATCGCTGGCCTCTAACCAGAAGGTGTTCACTGCCCTCGCGATCCTCGACGCCCTCGGTCCCGAGGGCCGCATCGAGACCACCGTCACCTGGGACCCTGCCACGTCGACACTCACGCTCGTCGGGGCGGGCGACCCCACCTTGGCGTCCATCGCGGCAAGTGGTTCGTCGCTGGCCGATCTTGCCGACCAGGTGATGGGCCAGGTGTCGGGGGATGTATCGCTTCGCTACGACACGAGTCTCTTCGACGGGCCCGGCATTGCTCCGGGATGGGACCCGGATTACCCGGCGCTCGGCATCGCTGCCCAGGTGTCACCCCTGGTCGTCGATCGGTCACGGATCGGTGGCGATGAGGTGCGCCGACCGGATCCCGCGCTCGCCGCCGCCGAGGCCTTCGCCGTGCTGCTGGCGGATCGCGGAGTGACTGTGGGCGACATCGCGGACGGAGCATCAGCCGGTCAGGTGATCGCGACTACGACCTCCGAGCCCATCGCGGTCATGGTCGAGACGATGCTCACCGAATCCGACAACGACATGGCGGAGATCCTCGATCATCTCGCCGGTGCCGAGGCGTCCGGCGTCGGATCCTTCGAGAGTGGCGCCGCAGCGACTCTGGCCACGCTGCAATCCCTGGGGATCCCTGTGAGCGGTGCGGTCTTTGTCGATGGCAGCGGGCTGTCCTATGAGGATGTCGCCTCACCACTGACCCTGGCAAGCGCGGTGAGTCTCACGTCGAGCGCGACCGCTCCCGCGTGGACCTGGCCCGTCGTACTCGGTCTGCCCATCGCGGGACTCACCGGCACGCTCGCTGATCGTTTCGCCGACGCCGACACTCAGGCAGCGGCGGGATTCGTGCGCGCGAAGACCGGCACGCTCATCGGCGTCTCGACACTGGCCGGCACCGTGGTCGATGCCGACGGGCGCCTGCTCGCCTTTGCCGTCATGTCCGATGCGACCACCGATGTCGATTCATCGCGGGCGGCCCTCGACCGCGCGGCTGCCGCTCTGGCAGACTGCGGCTGCCGCGCCTGACTGCCGCGCAGGCCGCGCGCGTTCGGGGTATGTAAAGCCA
>CAJBMR010000437.1 GCA_903954205.1 uncultured bacterium
ATCGCTCGTCCGAGATCCAGATGCTCCAGGCGCACAGCGCCGACGATCCACTGGAGTCCCTCGCACCCGTGACCGATGCGGCCGAGGTGCGCGCGATGATCGACGCGGTGCGACAGGTCTACGTCGCGCCCGCCATCGATGCCTACGTCGTCGATCTCGTCTCGGCCACCCGCCAGCACTCGCATGTGCGCCTGGGCGCCTCCCCCCGGGCCGCCCTGCACCTGCTGCGTGCCGCACGCGCATCCGCCGCGCTCTCGGGCCGCGGGCACGTCCTCCCCGACGACGTCCAGCGCCTGGCCGTCCCCGTGCTGGCCCACCGACTGGTCCTCACCACCGACGCGCACCTGTCCCGCACGAGCGCACAGGACGTCGTGACCGAGATCCTCACGCGGGTGCCCCTGCCTGCGAGCGCATGAGGCGGGCCCTGGCCGCCCTCACCTTCCGGGGCAAGGCGCTCATCGCGGTGGGGCTCGGCCTCGGCGTAGGGGCAGCACTGTCCGGGCAGCGCGATGTCCTGCGCATCGCCGTACTCCTCCTCGCCCTGCCGCTCATCTCCGTCTTGCTCGCGTCTCGCACGCACTTCCGTCTCGGGGCCGACCGCAGCATCACTCCATCCCATGTGCCCGTGGGGAGTACGGCGCAGGGCACGCTCACGGTGACCAACCTGGCGCGCCGTCGCACCCCCACCCTGCTCCTGCGCGAAGAGGTCGATCCACGCCTGGGGCCGCCGATCGATCGAGTCCTCGAACACGTCGAGTCGGAGGGATCACGCTCCACGACCTTCGCCCTGGAGGCGTCGCGGCGCGGACGCTACGACGTCGGGCCGCTACGCGTGACCGCGGTCGATCCCTTCGGGCTCGTGCGACTCACGCGGTCCTTCACGTCCACGCAGAGTGTGCTCGTCGTCCCGCGGGTGTATGCGCTCGATGGTGCGGTCGACGCCGACCGCCGCGGCCGGGGCGATCGCGCGTCTTCAGCCCTCAGCGCGGGCGGCGATGACGATGTGATCCCCCGGGAGTACAGGCCAGGTGATGACCTGCGCAGGATCCACTGGCGCGCTTCCGCGCACGGCGACGAACTCCTCGTGCGCCGCGAGGAGCAGCCTTGGACGCGCCACGCCACCGTCACCGTCGACATCACGCCGGACGACATCGGCGGGGCGCAATCCCCACTGGAGATCGGCCTGAGCATGGCGGCGAGCGTGAGCGCTCATCTCATGTCGCTCGGGTGGTCGATCCGGCTCGACGCCCTCGACGGCCGCTGCCTCGTGGCCCAGGCGGAGGGATCTGCCGGGCAGGCCCGGATGCTCGAGGTCCTCGCCACCGTGCGGCCCGCCACTCGCGAGGGAGGGGATCCCCTGCGCACCGGCTCGGACCTGAGCGTCATCGTGATCCCGGGCACCGAGGCGGCGCTGCGGCGCGTGCCCCCCGTGCACCACCGCTCGCTTGCCTTCGTCGTCGATGTCACGGCCTGGGGCCTCGACGGCATCGACGCACCCGAAGCACTCGCGCGTCTGGCCGCGCAGGGCTGGCATGCGTCGACCGTCACGTCCGATCCCGCGAGCATCGCGGCCGCCTGGCATGCCGCGATCGATGAGGCGACCCTGACGGCGCTGCGATGACCGGGGCACTCACGCGCATGCGACCCGCCGCGACCATCGCGGCGGCCATCGCCACCATGACGGCGTCCCTGAGCGTCGTGCCGCTCTTCGACTCCGGGCGCTGGATTGTGCCCACGGCTCTGGCGATCATGACCATGGCGATTGTCGGCGCCTTCTCGCGAGCGGTGGCGCTCCCCGCACCCCTGCAGCCGGTGCTCCAGGTCCTCACGCTGCTCACCCTGCTCACCCTGATGTTCGCCCAGCCGGCCGCGGCCTTCGGATTCTTCCCCGGCCCCGTCGCGCTCGGAGAACTCCAGGAACTCACCCGCGTCGCTCTCGACGAGGCCGAGGCGGCGCTCGCACCCGTGCCCACCACCGACACGCTCCTGCTTCTCTCCGTCGGCGGCATCGGGCTCGTCGCGCTCACGGTCGACACGATCGGTGTGACGCTGCGCCTCCCCGCACTCGCCGGGGTCCCGCTGCTTCTCGTCTTCGCTCTGCCGGCCGCCGTCATCCGCGGTGGCGTGCCCTGGTGGCTGCTTCCCCTCGCGGTCATCGGCTGGCTCCTGCTGCTCGCCGCCGACGCGCGCGACGACGCGCGATCCTGGGGGCCCCTGCTCACGCGACGCTCCGGCGCGCAGACCGGACCGCGGGCGCATCCGCGTGTGCCCCGTCCCCGCGCTTCCACTGCGGGCGCAGCGGTGCAGGTGGCGCTGGTCGCCGTACTCGCGGCACTCCTGCTCCCCACGGTCATCCCCGGTCTCACCGAGCCGGTGTGGGTGAGCCCCACCGGGGACCGTCCCGGCATCGGAGGCGAAGGCCCCGTAAGCGTGGACCCCTTCGCCTCACTGCGCCGCGACCTCGTCGACAACCCCGACCGCGAAGTGATGCGCTACCGCACGACAAGCGAAGCCCCGGGCTATCTGCGACTCGTGAGCCTGGATTCCTTCGACGGCGTGACGTGGCGCGCGAGCGAGGCACCCGTCCGCGTGCCCGCGAGCGAGCCGCTCGGACCCCCCGACCTCTCCGGCATCACCGACATCGCCGAGTCCGCATGGGACATCCGCATCAGCGACCTCGACAACGCGCAACTGCCCGTGCCCTACGCCGGCTCGGTCATCAGCGGTGTTGGCGAGCCTCTCGACGAGCGCTGGACCTGGGATCCGCAGACGCGCACCGTGGGCGGCATCGGGGTATCGAGCCGCAATGTGGAGTACGCCGTGGCGGCGTACGACATCGATCCGACCCGCGCGGAGCTGCGCGATGCGACGAAGCGCGCACCCGATTCACTCCTGCCCTACCTGCAACTGCCCGCGGGCATCTCGCCGCAGCTCGCCACGCTCGCGGAGGAGGTCACCGCCAACGCGCAGACCCCCTACGCGCGCGCCGAATCGCTCGTCGACTGGTTCACGCAGGACGGCGGCTTCTCCTACAGCACCAACGTCGTCACTCCCCCCGGCGCTGATCCGCTCGAGTCCTTCCTCGACGAGCGCATCGGCTACTGCCAGCAGTTCGCCGGCACGATGGCGCTCATGGCCCGCGAGGTCGGCATCCCCTCGCGCGTGGTCGTGGGCTTCACCGGCGGTCGCCTCACCGACGACGGGGAGTACGTCGTGCAGGCGCGCAACGCGCATGCCTGGCCGGAACTGTGGTTCGCCGGCCTCGGGTGGGTGCGCTTCGAACCCACCCCGCGCGTCGGTGCGGGGGTCACCCAGCCGGACTACTCCCAGGACCGCCCCGATCGCGAGACCCCCGAAACCCCCACACCTGATGAAGTGCCCGAGCCGCAAACCCCCGACGCTGCAGCACCCCTGGCTGGAGCTTCGGCGGGTGGACCGCCGATCGCGCTCGTCATCGCCGCCGCCGTGGGCGTGGCGATCCTGCTGGCCCTGCCGGCAATCATCGTCGCGTGGCGTCGCCGCCGCCGCACGTCACTGGTCGATCCGAGGCGACGCATCGAGGCCACCTGGCGCGATCTGGGCGAGAGCCTCACCGACCTCGGGTGGACCTGGTCGAGTGCGATGACGCCCCGCGAGTCAGCCAATGCCCTCGCACGCCAGGTCCGACTGGATGAGTCGGAGCGCGCATCACTGCGTCGGCTGGTGTGGTGGATCGAGCAGGTGCGCTATGCCCCGCCGTCGGTCGATGTCGTGCCACCGTCGTCGGCGGAGTTGCGCGCAGATCTCGGCGTGCTGCGGCGTGCCGCCAGACGCGCGGCGGTGCGGTCGCGCCGGATCAGGGCACGCGTGGCACCGGCATCGCTGTGGGGCGGAGGCCTGCGGGAAAGCTCGATCGATGGAGCGCGCGCAGGTGTGAAAGCAGGAAGTGCGGCGGAGTAGGCGAACGCCTACTGGGGGCCGTCGTCGCGGCGCTTGCGCCAGCGATCCTCGAGACGATCCATGAAGCCCGACGACTGCTTGGGTGCACGTCGCGGTGCGCTCGCACCGGGATCCGCCTGCGGCGCTGCCTCGCCCTCAGCTGTCGCTGCGGCGGGACGCGCACGCAGTCCGAGGTAGGTGAGGGTCGCGCCGACGATCATGACGACGAAGCCGGCCACACCGAGCGGGATGAGGGGCAGGATTGCTCCGAGCATGAGGAGCGTGACGCCGCCCAGGAGGACAAGGACGCCGAAGGCGGCGCGGCCACGGCTCGCGCGTCCGGCAGAGCCACTGCGCAGGGAGGTAGCGAACTTGGGGTCCTCGGCATAGAGGGCGCGCTCCATCTGCTCCAGCAGACGTTGCTCGTGCTCGGACAG
>CAJBMR010000438.1 GCA_903954205.1 uncultured bacterium
AGGAGGAGTGGGAGCGCACGAAGGACAATGGAGCAGCCGTCCGCCGTGGCCTGGCCGGCTCGGGCAAGGTCGTCGTCATCGCGGCGGCCATCATGTCGAGCGTCTTCCTCGCCTTCGTGCCCTCACCCGATGCCACGATCAAGCTCTTCGGCATCGCTTTGGCCTCGGCCGTCATCATCGACGCGTTCATCGTCCGACTGGTCCTCGTGCCCTCGCTCATGACGATGTTTGGCAAGGCCAACTGGTGGCTGCCCGCGTGGCTCGCCAATGCCCTTCCCCGCATCTCGGTCGAGGAAGGCGGCGACGAGATCGTCGAGGATGAGCCGCTCGATGATGCCGACCCCGACGCAGTCGGGGAGCGCCAACCCGTCGGCGTCTAGGTGAACTCGACGGCGCCTTGACACGTATGGAGAATCGGCCGGGAGCGTCGGAGCTGGCTCCACTTGCGCACGTGGGCCGCGCCTGGGAGTGCTGTGACGGTGCTTGCTCTTGGTGCGACTGATTGTCTGTGGTTGACAAGATGTCAGCCGGACGTCAAGGCACAGCATCCTGACGTTTGTCGATTCTTAACCCGGGTCCGATTCGGTGTGACCGTTCACCTACCCGGAGGTTTCGATGCGCCGCTCGGTCCTGATTGCATCCGTGTCCGCCCTCACCGCCAGCTTTCTTGCCTGGGGGGCTGGGCCGACACTTGCTGAACAAGAGGTTTCCAGTAGCGCACCGGCGGCTGCCGAGACGACTGTGAGCCAGTCGCGAGCTGGCGGAGCGGCAACCTTCGGGTTCGTCGGTCGCGCAACCCTGGGCGTCGATGAAGGCCTCGAGTCCGACGCGGAGGTAGCAGCGGTCTCGGGCTCGTCGCTCTTCGTTATCGACCGAGAGGTCTTCGGTGAGTCCGTGGAGCCCGGTGTTCGCCAATTCGACATTTCCGACCCGGCCGACCCCCAGCGCGGGCCTCGCATCGACCTGTCGGGATTCGGCGCGGACATCAACTCCGTCGCTGCCTACGGCAACTACGTGGTGGCAGCCCTGCAGGCCGACCCCAGCACGAGCCCGGGAGCTATCGTCCTCCTTCGCTGGACCGGGAAGGGCTTCTCTGTTGTCCGCCAGACTCGAGCCGGGGCCCTTCCGGACATGGTGGCCTTCAGCGCCGACGGACGGCTGATTCTTGCCGCCAACGAGGGCGAGCCGAACTGCTACGGCGACGGTTGCGTGGACCCGGAGGGATCGCTCACCTGGATCGACGTCGATCGCTTTGTTCAGGGCGCGAGCGGTGCCGTCAAGCAGGTCACCCTCACGTCGTTCAACTCCCAGGCGAGCGCGCTGCGCAAGGCCGGAGTTCGGATCTTCGGACCTGGCGCCAGCGTTGCCCAGGATCTCGAGCCAGAGTACGTCGCGTTCGACCCTGCCGACCCCACGCGTGCGTGGGTCACATTCCAGGAGAACAACGCCCTCGGTACGGTTGATCTCACGCGCGGAGTGGTCACGGGCATCACGGCCCTTGGCACGAAGAACCACAACCTTGCTGGCATGGGCCTGGACGCCTCTGATCGCGACGGCCGCGTCAATGTGCGCAAGTGGCCCGTGCGTGGCATGTATATGCCCGATGCCATCGCCTCCTACGTGGTCGGCGGTCAGTCCTACATCATCTCCGCCAATGAGGGTGACGCGCGCGACTACGAAGGCTTCGCTGAGGAGATCCGCGTCAGCGATGAGGCGCTCAAGCTCAACCCCTCACTCTTCTCCAACATCCCGAACCTCAAGAAGAACGAAAACCTGGGCAGATTGACCGTGACCCTCGAAGGTGCGCGGAAGACCCGGGGCTTGTACGACGAGATCCTGGCCTTCGGTGGGCGCTCCATCACCGTCTGGGGCCCCGGTGGCACTCAGATGTGGGATTCAGGCGATGCACTCGAGGGTGTGTCCGCTGCACGGCTTCCCCGCTACTTCAACTCGTCCAACGACGAGGTCGCCTTCGACAACCGCAGTGACAACAAGGGCCCTGAGCCCGAAGGCGTGGCTGTGGGCACGATCGGCAGCAGGATCTACGCGTTCGTCGCTCTCGAGCGCATTGGCGGCCTGGCGATCTTCGACGTGACGAATCCCAAGCGCGGCCAGCTCCTGCAGTACCTCAACACGCGGGACTTCCTGCAGGGGGCAGCCCCCGATGCGGGAGCCGAGACAGTCAACTTCGTGCCTGCCTCCAAGAGCCCCAACGGCAAGCCGCTGGTAGTGGTGAGCAACGAGGTGTCGGGCACGGTCACGATGTGGCAGCCGGTCAACCCCGACGGTGCTGCCGAGCTCACCCTGCTGCACAACAACGATGGCGAGTCGAGCCTGTTCACGATGACGAACACGGTGGGCTCCCTGTCGCTGCCCGTGGGCAGCGTGGCGGCCTTCTCCAGCGTCACGCAGCGCGAGGTGTCGCAGGCCCGTTCCGTCGGCAACTCCGTGGTCAACGTCTACGCGGGTGATTCCTTCCTGGCTAGCTCGCTGCTGTCCTGCAGCCTGCCGCCGGCACCGGAGTCGACGCCCGTTTACGACGCAGTCGCGCAACGACTGCTTCCCTACGACGTGCATGTCTTCGGCAATCACGAGTTCGACTTCGGTCCGGATTTCCTCAAGCGCTACGTGCTCGGGTTCTCGAATGGCTCCCAGCCCGACCAGCCCTTCATCAGCGGCAACCTCGACTTCGCGCCGGATGCGGCATGGTCCGGGCTCGTCGACACCTCCGGGGTCGTGGTCACCGGCGCGATTGCCAGCGGTCGGGTCGTCGGCAAGGCCGCAATCGTCTCGGACATTGTGACGGGCAAGCGATTCGGCATCGTCTCGGCGACCACGCCGCTCCTCCCGACGATCTCTTCTCCGGCGCCGGTGGTAGTCACCACGACGGACGTCGCAACCACGGCGGCCCTCGTGCAGAAGCAGGTCGACGCCATGACGTCGGCGGGTGTGAGCAAGGTGATCTTCGTCAGCCACCTGCAGAGCCTGGCCAACGACAAGGAGATCGTGAAGCTGCTCAGCGGCATCGACATCGCCGTCGCAGGCGGCGGTGACGACCAGCTCGCCAACAGTCCCGCAGTCCTGCTCCCGGGCGACCCGCCCGCGGTCGGTACCTACCCGACCAACGTCGTGGACAAGGCGGGTGTGAGCGTTCCGATCGTGACGACCTCCGGCAACTACCGCTACCTGGGGCGCTTCGATGCCAGCTTCGACTCCGCAGGCAATCTCGCGGACTACAACCTCGGCACCTCTTACCCACGACGGGTCATCCCCGTGGGCAGTGCGGCCACCACACTCGGTCTCACCGACGCCGTGGTGCCCGACAAGTTGATGGAAGATCGCATCAAGCCAGTCGCTGACTGCCTCAACGGTCTCAAGACACCGATCGCGGCGACGGACGTGCTGCTCAACGTGGCACGCGGCTCGAGCACCGCACCCGGTGTGCGCAATGTGGAGACGAACGGCGGCGACCTCGTCGCCGACGGCTTCATCGACTCCTACGATCGCTACGCCGTCCGCGCGGGACTCAAGCCTCGCTCAGCAACCAATCTCGTGGTCGCGATCCAGAACGGCGGCGGTATCCGCCAGACAGGTGGAGACACACTGCCCACGACGGGCAGGGCCCCCGGCACGATCTCCCGCGACAACACGCTCAACCTGCTCGCCTTCCTCACCAACACACTGACGGTGGTCACAGACGTCTCGGCGTCGGAGATGAAGGAGATCTTCGAGCGCAGCGTCTCGACCGGGTTGTCCGGCGCCAAGTGCACCGGAGGCGGTGGCGGTCAGTTCCTGCAGGTGTCGCAGCTGCGCCTAGTCGCGGACTGCAGCAAGGCGGCGCAGGTGGTCACAACGGAGGGCGCAATCACCACAGCGGGTGAGCGTGTCCGCTACCTCGCCTACGATCCGGGCACGCCGACCAACCTCACGGATGACGTCGTGCTGGTGCGGGATGGCGCCGTGGTCCTCGGCGCTCCGACGGTGTCCATCGCCACCAACTCCTTCACTGCGGGCGGCGGAGACAACTACCCGACGCTCGCTAAGAAGAAGGCCGTTCAGTTCGGTGCCACCTACGAGCAAGCGCTGGTCGAGTACCTCCTGACCTTCCCCAAGGTCTCTGGACTCCCGACCATCCCGGCCTCGAGCCGGTACGCGAACCTCGCTGGTGAGGGCCGCATCACCTTCGGCTAAGTCCGCGCGCGTACGCTGGGGACCCGTGGATCGGGTCCCCAGCGGCGTCTCCGGGCAGCGCACCTATCAGGTGCGCACCTACGGGTGCCAGATGAACGCCCACGACTCCGAGCGCATCGCTGGGGTCCTGGAGTCATCCGGCTATGCGCCCGTGGGTGAGGGGGAGCAGCCCGACCTCGTCGTCTTCAACACCTGCGCCGTGCGGGAGAACGCCGACAACCGGCTCTACGGCAACCTCGGCTACCTCGCCCCGATCAAGGCCAGCAGGCCCGGGATGCAGATCGCCGTCGGTGGCTGTCTGGCTCAGAAGGACCGTGGCGAGGTCGTGAGGCGCGCCCCCTGGGTCGATGTCGTCTTCGGCACGCACAATCTCGGTTCGCTGCCTGCCCTGCTCGAGCGGGCGCGTATCGCGGAGGAGGCCCAGGTCGAGATCCTCGAGAGTCTCGAGGTCTTCCCGTCCACGCTGCCCACTCGGCGCGAGTCTGCGTACGCCGCCTGGGTGTCGATCAGTGTCGGCTGCAATAACACCTGCACCTTCTGCATCGTGCCCGCGCTGCGTGGCAAGGAGAAGGACCGTCGCGCCGGAGACATCCTCGCCGAGATCGAGGCACTGGTCGCCGAGGGTGTGATCGAGGTGACTCTGCTCGGACAGAACGTCAACGCCTACGGCGTGGAGCTCGGTGATCGAGGTGCCTTCGCCGATCTCCTGCGAGCCTGCGGGCATATCGAGGGACTCGAGCGCGTGCGCTTCACGAGCCCGCATCCGCGCGACTTCACCGACGACGTCATCGCGGCGATGGCCGAGACGCCCAATGTCATGCCGCAGCTGCACATGCCCCTGCAGTCAGGGTCGGACCGGATCCTCCAGGCCATGCGGCGCTCGTATCGGGCGGAGCGCTACCTCGGCATCA
>CAJBMR010000439.1 GCA_903954205.1 uncultured bacterium
CGGACAGAGCGGCATCGACACGTGCCCGAAGGGGGTCGAGGGTGTCGGCCACACCCGCGAGGATCTCCGCGCGCAGGTCGCGCGCGACATCGACTTCTTCCCGGCGGGCGATCTCCACGGCGACGAGTGCATCGATGTCACGCTTGCGCTGGGCGCGCCCACGAGCCACGGTGTCGAGGACGACGTTGATGAGTGGGATGAACCACAGGCCGATGAGGGCCAACGCGATGACCCGGAGCGCCCAGGAGTGCGGTGAGGTCACGCCGACGACGGTGGCGGCTCCCCACAGCAGCAGGCCGTAGAAGGCGCCGAAGAGTCCACCGGTGACCACGACGGACCACACCGGCCAGGGGTGCGCCGTGCGACCGCGCAGGACCGTGCGCTGGAGCCCCCACATGACCACGGCGTCCACCGTGGTCGCGATGACCCAGACAAGCAGCCATCGCCCGAGCTCGAGTGGCGACGCGGCAGTAGTGAGGTCCCTCGTGATCACCAGCAGCCCTGCGGGCATCGAGATGGCCCACATGGCCCACGAGCCAAACCACCGACCGCCTACGCGTTCGCGCAGGGTGGGCAGGGACTCAGTCGCGGCGGACGACACGGGTCCCGCTCACGGCGAAGTAGGCCTGGGCGATCATGACGCGCTGATTCTCCGCGCGGGTCGCACGCACGTCGAGCTGGCGGATGAGGCGCATGACCGCCTTTTCGACGGATGCCTCCTCGATCACGAGACGGCGCGCGATCTCGGCATTGCTGTAGCCGGCAGCGATAAGGCGCATCACGTCGATCTGGGCATCCGTGAGCTCCGCAAGCCCCTGCTCTCGGGCGGCGGAGTGGGCAACGTCGAGGGTCTCCTGCACGGCATGCAGGGCGTCCGCGAGAACCGAGGTGTCGGCCACCTCCTGCTTGGTGAGGTAGAGCGAGTCGGAAGGCAACGCGGGCACGGATCCGAGAAGTCGCGGGTCGGCGTAGGTCGAGAGGAAGACGATCCCGATGCTCGGAAGCGCTCTGCGCAGCGCGTGCGCGAGGTCGATGCCCGTGGGGCCCTCACCCAGGTCGAGGTCGAGCAGAGCGACCTGGGGCACCTGCCCGCGCGCCGCGGCAAGCCCCTCGGCAAAGGACCCGACCGAGTCGACGACGTCGAAGCCGAGCGCCTGGACCACGCTGCTGAGCATCGTCCGGGCAAAGGGGTCGTCATCGACGATGAGGACGCGACCGGACACCTGCGCATCATGCCCCGAGCGGGCCCCTCGCAGGCGCGGGATCCCCCACACGAGTGCAGGTGCATGGTGCCAGCACCACAGGGCGGGCATTCGACTTCCCTGGTGACCTTGCACCGCACACGATGACGGCGTGACAGCCTCCCCCCCGGGCTCCAGCGCCTCCTTCGTCGTCCAATACCGCCTTCGCGCGGGCGCCTCGCGCGAGTTCTCGCGACTCTTCGGGGATCTCACCGACAGCCTGAGCACAGCAGGGGGCTTCGAGGGCACCGAGGTGCACTTCGACGCCGCAGGCACGTCCCCGACCGTCGTGTGGCGCTTCGCCACCGTCGACGAGGCGCGCACCTGGTCCAAGTCCGCCACGATGGAGACCTTCGAGCGGAGCCTCGAGCCCTACTCAGTCGCCAAGCCAGTGCACAACGTCCTCATCAATCCGGCGCCGTCTACCAGCGCCTCAACCGTCATCACCACACGCGTCAAGAAGGGCAGCGACACGTGGTTTGCCGACTGGCAGGGCCGGATGGGCGCTGCGCAGCAGCTGTTCCCCGGCTACATCGGCCAGCGCGTGCAAGCGCCCGTGC